>JAVEXH010000411.1:0-3227 GCA_034004175.1 Spirochaetia bacterium | reverse complement strand
AAGAATGCCAGGTTTCCTCCACGCGTGGAGGAAACCTGGCATTCTTGCTGGTCATAGTGTTGTTCCTCATGTCCTGTGGTCCTGGTGAAGATAGGCCGGGCATGCCATCCCCTACACAGGACCTGAGTGAAGTTCCGGAAGCCCGGGATGATTCGATCCATGAAAACGCGGTGCCACCTGGTATTCATGAAGCGTCCGGTTTTTTCCCGGTCGAACCGGATCCCATGCCGTTACGTTTTGCGGTCGTCGGCGACATGGGGGGGCCTGTGTTGTATGCTTCCAGCACGGTTCCAGCCTGGCTCTCTGGAAGTAATGCATTCATGATCGGTCCGGATGAACGCTTGACCACAATTCCGCTGGATGACTCGTCTAGCCAGTATCTTCCACCTGATCTGACAGCCTTTGGAATACCAGGGAACGCCGTACCTGAGAGCGTGCAACAGGGAACGCTGGAACAGGCAAACGGAGAGCTGCGACCAACCCAGGAGTCTACTGGTTCGGATCTTCCAGTCAGTGTCTGCGTCACCGGACCTACTACCGCAGTGATGTATCTGAATGACAATCGTTTGCTTGGCATAACCAATGGCAGTTTTGCTGAATTGCGTCGTTTTGGAACTGAGCTGTCCGGAGCAGTAGAGCTCTCTGGTTCTCCACTGGAACTTGTCATTTCAGACTCCTATGGCAAAATAATGGCTCTGGATGGCAAGTCAGCCGGGATACTGTGGGAAAGTGTCGGGGGGCCAGTTCTGCTCTCCGGTGGAATGGCCATCTATGCCGGAGCAGATTCATATCTGCAGATACATGAGGCTCTGGATGGACGGATACTTGCACGTTCAGATTTGGCTGGTTTTTCTGCCACCATCAAACCAAGCCGGGATGCAACCCGCATTTTTGCCGTTCTTGCAGATGGCCGTCTTGTGGCACTGGACAATGCGGGCAAGACTCTCTGGATAGCCGAAACAGGCATACAGCCCCGGTCGATCATGAATGACCTGAGGCAGGTACAACTCGTATCGGCGGAATTGATCGTGGCTTTTGACAAAGAAACCGGCTCCGAACTCTGGCGTTTACCCTTGCCCGTACCCCCTGCCGGCGATCCTGTATCATTGACCGGGTCCATCATCTATGCCGGTACCGATGGCAAGGTGTATGCCAGCGTACCGGATCCCGAGCCAGTCGCTGTGCATGCTGCTGATCCTGGAGAGCGGGTAACCGCAGTCATCGAGTTCAGGCTGGAAAAGTATGTAAGAAATCCCAGCGTACAGCTTGTCACTTTCATGCCCTATGTCGAGGGTGCTGTTCATGAGGGTCCTGCAGCTTTCTCTGTCTTTGCCTATGGCCCAGTAGAGCAGGGAGGCGAGTATTGGCTGACCTGGGAAGGAGAAGACCGGGACGTGGTACTGGCTTTGTTCAATGAGCAGGGTGATGAACTGAGGGCCAACCTGGACGAGTTCGGGACCCATGATTCTTTTTCATATCGCCTTGACGAGAATGGTTATTATTTCCTTGCTTTAGGCAGGCAGGATCCACTTTTGCTGACAGAGCCTTTGTTCCTGTCGGTGATTCCTGCACGTCGCAATTGAGTCTGGACTACTCGTTCATGCAACTGCAGTCCCGTTAGCTTCAGAACCGACAATCAGGTCTCCCTGCTTCTGATGCTTCTGGCATAGCCAGCAAGATCTTCGCATACCGCTTCGGCACTGCTGATATTTGCTCCGCAGACACCGCAGGATGCATACAAGGCAGCTTGGTGTACATCGTCGCTGTAGTCAGCCTGGGCGTCATGTACCTGGACTATCGTAAAACCCCTGTCGGAACCATCCCTCGCGGTGGTGTCTACACACTGACTGGTCGCAAGGCCTGTCATCACCAGCAGTTCTACACCTGAATCCCTGAGCTGAGCTTCAAGAGTAGTTCCGTTGAAACCTGAAAATCCTGTTTTTTCAAATACATGATCACTTGGACGTGGTTTGATTGCGCCCGCAACAGCAGCCCAGGGATCGGATGCAAGCGGATAGGAATCCTTGAAGCCCGCCATGTCTGCCTCCGCCCAGAACTTCCAGAAAAAACGGTGCAGATCAGAGCGATCGGCCTTGGTTCCGCACAGACGGAGGTAGATCACCGGCCAGCCTTCGGCATCGAAGGCTTGGCGCAGTCTGAGAATCGCAGGGAAAACCGTGTTTTCTACCCTGTCGTGGATATACCGCGTAGAGCCTGGCCAGCGATGCTCTGTGTAGGCACAGAAACTGGATGCCTGCTCGAGGTAATAGCGCTGGACATCCACGATGAGAAGGGCGGCCTTCATGCCATCAGATCGTAGTACCTGGATCTATGACCGTGTTTTTTGGTATTACGATGATACCATCCACAACATAGTGATTGCCGTATTCCCCGTCCGGACGGGATTTTGGATCTATGCCGATACGGCAGTTTGCACCTATGCGAACGTTCTTGTCTATGATGGCGCCCTTGATGATGGAACCGCCACCGATTCCAATGTCAGGTATGCCTTCCTTGATGTTCCTGGCCTTTTCGTCTTCGCTCTCGTAGTGATCGGCTCCCATGCAGACAACACCTTCAAGACTGGCTCCGGATTCGATGAGGGTACGGATGCCGATTATGGAGTTGCTGATGGACGCATTGGTAATTATGCAGCCGTCGGCGGTCAGGGTCTGGTTCAAGGTGCTGTAGTTTATCTTTGATGCCGGTAGATTGCGCCTGTGGGTGTAGATGGGCATGCGCTCTTCGTAGAAATTGAAGGCAGGTGCTATGGATGCCAGATTGAGGTTGGCTTCATAGAAACTCTTTATGGTTCCGATATCTTCCCAGTAACCTTCAAAGATGAAGGCATTTACTTCCTGTTTCTTGAGGATGTTGGGAATTATTTCCTTGCCGAAATCATCTGCTTTTGCTTTGAGGCTCTCCTCCATGAGGGCAGCGTCAAAAACATAGATACCCATGGATGCAAGATACTCTTTGTGATTCCGTCGATCCTTGACGAATTCCGGTGGAACTTTGAAATCCGAGATATCCTTGACCGGTCCTGGTTTTTCCTGGAATTCCACAATGCGACTCTCTGCATCTACCTTCATTATACCGAAGTCGCTGGCGTCTTCCCTGGTGACTGTGGTACAGGCAATGGTCAGGGCCTTGCCTGATTTGATGTGTTGATCGACCATCTCCGCCAGGTCCATGCGATACAGTTGGTCTCCGGAGACAATGAGATA
>JAVEXH010000410.1:0-3246 GCA_034004175.1 Spirochaetia bacterium | reverse complement strand
TCCCCAGCTTGGGTATACGGTAGCATTCATGTACAGCGAAGACGATACGCCCCAGGAGCGGAACGATATAGTTGTGCATACAAGACCTGATTTTCTCCGCATGGCCTTTGAACAAGCATCGGTCATGACAGTGGTAATGGCAGACCATGTAGCCTTGTCCATCGAAGCACGACGGGTGCTTTTTGACCAGGTTGAGCGGGGTGTGCGATTCGAGCGTCTGCAGAATTTCTATGAAATGTATATGCGCCGTGTACCATTGGGAGTAATCAGCGAAGCCTGGTTTCTTGAGAACATAGACCTCAGAGGCAAGAATTTTTACCTGGTCATCAAGCGTTGTATAGATCTCCTGTTGGCCCTGATCTCCTTGCCGGTGATTCTGCCCTTGTTGCCATTTCTTGCTGTGGCAATAAAACTGGAATCAAAGGGTCCGATATTGTTCAGCCAGGTACGCCTTGGACAAAGGAACAAACCCTTCACCATTTACAAATTCAGGACCATGCGTACAGAGCAGAACGACCATGCACCCACTGGTATCAGCGACAGCCGGATTACCCGGTTCGGCTCGTTCATGCGCAAGACCAGACTTGATGAACTGCCCCAGGTATTCAATATCCTGCAGGGCTCCATGAGTTTTGTGGGGCCCAGACCCGAACGGCCGGAATTGGCCAAAGATCTTGCTGTGGTAATACCCTTCTACAAACAGCGGCATCTGGTAAAGCCGGGGATAACCGGCTGGGACCAGGTTTCCGGAGAATACCATTCGCCATCTGCCGAGGATACCTACAAGAAGCTGCAGTACGACCTGTATTATGTGAAGAACCTTTCCATTTTCCTGGATTTATCCATATTTTTCAAAACCATCATGACGGTGTTCTCTCGGCAGGGACGTTGAACCAAACACTGCAGGTGCCGTCGTCAGCCATTGCTACCCTACTATCTGCGAGGTATTGCATGAAATCTTACCGGTCGATGATTACCCTGGTGCTTATCCTGGTTGCCAGCGGACTTGCTGCCCAGGAAAATTATTTCACACCTGACATTTTTGTGCCAACCAGTGATCAGGTATTCGAAATCGGAATGGGCGGTGAAGCCATAGCTTCCGAAGAATTTACTTCCCGGGAGTTCTTTGACTTCAGCTATAATTCCGAGTACTTCGGTTTTGTGGCAGCCGCATCATTCAACCAGGATGGCAAGTACGCCCCTGACAAGTCCACTCTACCCGACCGTAGTTTGTTCAGCAGTTACTTCCTGATGGACCAGGGGGCCATGGTTTTCCGGGGTCTGGATATGCAACTGGAAGTGGGCCGGAAAGACCACCAGGATGTGGTGGATACACCGTATTCACTGTTCATCTCGTCAAAAAACAATCCGGCCTTGCTGGCCAATTTCCGCTACGAAAACGATTTTGCCTTCTACGAGACACGCTGGATGGAGTTGAACAGCCGCTCAGGGGTGGCAACACCTGCCTTCCCGGCTCCTGAAGATGGAGGCAATTACTTTCCCGACCGTGGGGCCCAACTGAAGACTTATGGCTTCAAGCTAGGGGGTATGCGCTTCGGATTCCAGGATGCGGCGGTGTACACCGAACGTTCCTTTGACCTTGAATATTTTGTAAGCCCCCTGCCCAATTACCTTATCCAGTATGTAAAGGGGACCGAAGGCAGACCCTGGTCAACCGACAACAACGAGAACGACATCATGGGCTTCTTCTGGGACTGGACTCCGGACGATGATCTGTACCTGAATGCCCAGGTGCTGATAGACGATCTGAATGTCTTCGGTCTGGGTGGCACGCCTCGAAACCCCTGGAAGGCGGCCTACACCCTTGGTGCGCGCTGGCAGACAGAAGCCGGTACTTTTGGCTTGTATCATGCGCTGGCCACCAAATACACCTTTGCGCCGACCCGGGATTCCATAAAACCAGTTCATGCCTACTCGTATACCTACTATCCGGATACGCGCTTCCTGTACTCCGGAGATGACTACTCCGCCATCAGCGTGGAAGACATGATGATTGGCTACTACAACGGGGAGAACAACATAGCCCTGCGATTTGATTACGATACGGTCCTGAAGGGCACAAGCCTGGCTACCAGCCTTGAATTGGTGTTGTCCGGTCCCAAGTCTCCGGCAAACGCCTGGCACGAGGAGACCTGGTATCCGGAACCTGGTACCAAGCTTCTGGATACTTCTACCCTGGAGAAGAAACTAGTACTCAAGGCCCAGGGTTCCAGGCGTTTCGGCAATTTTGTGGGCTTCAGCACCATGACAGCCGGGGTGGCCATAAACGCCCTGGAACTCCAGCCCGGCGTTGTGGATTATTCTGATGCTCTCATAGATACTTGGGATAAGGAAGACCAGAATGCCAATATCTGGATCTGGCGGCCTGGTGACGCAACGGAGTTCACCTGGTCGCTGAGCCTGGGGCTGCGCTATGAAATTCCGGTGATGAAAGCCTTGGGCAGGGAAGGCTCCGGTAATTGAAGCCACACCACAGGCTGGTTGCCACGGATTGCCTGGCCGTTTTCCTTACGGTGGCCCTGGCCAGTGCAAGCCCGGCACAGGCCCAGAACAGCCAGGAACTGCTGGATGTTGGTTCACGGGCCTATTCTTACCTGGCGGCCATATTCCTTGAGCAGGGTCTTGCAGCACCCAACAGTGCCAGACCCTGGTCCCTTGAGGAACTGCGATTCGAACTGGGCCGGGTGGAACCCGCCCGGCTATCCGCCGCCGGCAGCCAGTCTTACACGTACCTGAAATCCTTGCTGGGAATGCCTGAGACACAACCGGCCCTGCAGGCCAGCATAGGAGCCATTCTGACCCCGGAGGTGTTTGTACGCACACAGTTGTCCGGCAACCACGTGGAAGAGGACAGCTATCCCTGGGTGCATGGTTACGAGGAGCGCAGGAGCCTGCTGGAGTTTCCCCTGGAACTCTGGCTTGGAGACGGGTTTTACGCAGTGTCCATATTTGAAGCCAAGGAAGAACATGCCACCACCAGGGAAGCTGACAACTACAGCAACCTGCTGGTGGATGATCCCAACGTCAGGCTGGACCTGTATTTCCCCTTCAAGGCCTATGCTTCCGTGGGTGGGGAAGGCTGGTCGTTCCGCTTTGGCCGGGACAGCCTGTCTTGGGGCAATGGTCATACCGGCAACCTGGTCCTGTCTGACTGGAGCGACTTCTACGACTACCTTGGTCTTAGCCTTTTCGGTGACAGGATAAAGCTGAGTTCCGTCTATGCGG
>JAVEXH010000409.1:0-3250 GCA_034004175.1 Spirochaetia bacterium | reverse complement strand
GGATGGCAACAAACTGGCTGACGATGAACTGACCCATAGCGGCCTGGTTGTAGCGTCAGAACAGGATGGTTCGATTTTGTACCTGCACTACCATTACCGCCTGGGGCCAACGGTGGAGGCCATGAACCTCCTGCATCCAGACATGGATCTTGGCAAGGATGGCCGGCAGGTCAATGCCGTCCTGCGCATGCGTGGGTCGCCCCCGGGACCAGGCAGCAACGCAGCCCAGCTTTTCAGGGCCTTCGGCCGGGGTTATGACCTGGATGGATGAATCAGGTACATAGCTGTGTGCCGGTTGTTGCTTGCACCCGACCAACCGTGGATTATACTGAACAAGCGTGATAGTGAACGCCGATGACAAGCACCGGAGGAACCCGATGAACCAGAATTCCGATGGGAAACCAGCCATACTCTGCGTGGATGACGAACGCATCATACTTCTGGCGCTGAAGCAGGAGCTGAGGGCTGCCTTCGGTGACGCCTTTGACTACGAGAGTGCCGGGGATGCTACCGAAGCCATGGAACTGATCGAAGAACTGGCTTCAGAAGGCACCCAGGTCATCATCCTCATCTCGGACTGGCTCATGCCCGGCATCAAAGGCGACGAATTCCTCATCCAGGCAAGGGAACGCTGCCCCGGAGCCTGCGCCATCATGATAACCGGCCATGCAGACCAGGCTTCCATAACCAGGCTGAAGGAAGCCATGCAGGATGTGGTAATCCTCCTGAAGCCCTGGAAAGCGGAAGTACTCAGGCAGGCCATCCGGGACTGCATGGCCAAGCATGCATGAGCTGCCCATAATTGAACGGGTGCTCGATCTGGCTCTGGCTTCTGCTCCTCCCGGCGACCGTATAGTTACGGTAAAACTGCGCGTCGGAGCGCTCTGCGATGCCGAGCCGGAATGGCTGCAGAGATACTTCAGAGTGGCTGCAAGGGAAACAGCGGCAGAAGATGCACGACTGGAAATAACCCGGGATGATGCTGTGGTACATTGCCCGTCCTGCGGCAAGGAAAGCCTTCTGGTTCTTCCCCTGACAGGATCCCTGTCATGCAGCCTCTGCGGTTACGATCATGTTACACTGGTAGCGGGTATGGAATACCAGCTTGAATCCATCGAAGTCACCCCTGAGGCAGACCAGGAGAAAGGACCATGAATGCCCCTCTTCAGGCCTGAGCTATTCCAGGGAGCCCGCAAGCGGAAGTCGTATTTCGAAGGCTGGTATTTCAAACACGTATCAGCAGACACAAGCGAGGCCTGGGCCTTCATACCAGGTATATCGTTGAACGCCGATGGCAGTTCGCAAACTGCCTTCATCCAGGCCATAGATGGAACCCGGGGCCTGACACGCTGGTATCCCTTCGCTTTCGAAGACTTCTCATGGAAGCCAGGAAGTCTTGAAGTCTCCATCGGCTCCAACCATTTCAGCACCCAGGGCATCAGCATCGACCTTGACGGTCCGGATGGCAGACTGTCTGCAGAGCTGAGCTACGGAGAGTTCTCGTCCTTTCCATCCCGGCCCTGGCGGCCAGGGATCATGGGGCCGTACTCCTTTGTCCCCTTCATGGAATGCAGGCATGGTCTGGTATCCATGGACCACACCGTTGATGGCTGGGTCCAGGCTGATGGCAGAAGAACCTCGATGGACAGTGGCCGTGGTTATGTTGAAAAGGACTGGGGCAGTTCCATGCCATCAAGCTGGATCTGGACCCAGTCAAACCAGTTCCCCACCCAGGGGGATTCCCTCATGTTCAGCCTGGCCAACATACCCTGGCTGGGCAACCATTTCCCCGGCTTCCTGTGTGCAGCCAGGCTGAGCGAAAGCGGCAGACCGCGCCAGGTGCAGGTCTGGGCTACCTGGAACGGGTCACGGATCGATGAGCTCAAGGTAGACGACAGTACCGTCTCCCTCGTTGTGGCCAGGAAGGATGAGAAGCTCAGCCTGAAACTTGGCAGACGGCGCGGAGGGCTGCTGTTGGCACCCGTTGCAGGAGCCATGGAACGAAGGATAGCCGAATCCATAGACTCCACCATGAGCGTCAGACTGGAGCGGGGAGGAAAGCTGGTCTACGAGGACACAGCCCCCAAGGCAGGCCTCGAAACCGTCGGCAATCTGGCAGAGCTGGGCCTGTCCGCAGACCTGACCAAAGAAGGGAAAAGCACATGAGCAAAAGAGACACAGATGCTGAATCGATGGCTGCCCGCAACGCTACTTCCATCATGACTGGCATACTGGCCACACTGGCCTTCGCTGTCATGCTCACCGCAAACGCTCTGGCAAATGCCCTGCCACTGAACGGCGTGAACACCGGCCAGCTTTCCGATGAGATACCCAACCTCTTCGTGCCTGCAGGACTTACCTTTGCCATCTGGGGCTTGATCTATCTGCTCCTAGCAGGCTATATCGCAGCAATCCTCAGGGAATCTTTCCGGAGGAATTCCGCTGGGCAGCTATGGGACGCCAGGGATGGCTGGCTTTTCACCGCCAATGCCCTTGCAAACGCAGCCTGGATTTTTGCCTGGCACTGGCGGCTGGTCCCGCTGTCCATGATCATCATGCTGGTGATACTGGCAAGCCTCTATGCCTTGGAAGAACGCAACTTCAGACGTTTCAACGGAAAACAGACGGGGATCGGAACCAGAGATACCAGTCTTGGCTCTCCACTGCTGCGCTTTTTCCTGACAACACCACTAAATGTGTATCTTGGCTGGATCTGTGTAGCAACCATCGCCAATGCCACAGCCCTGCTGGTCACCATTGGCTGGAACGGTTTCGGGCTGAACCCACAGGCCTGGACAGTCGTGGTTATCCTTACTGGCCTTTTGCTTGCACTGGCTCTGGTATACCTCAGGAATGCCGTGGCAGCCCCACTGGTGGTTGTCTGGGCCTACCTGGGCATAGTACTCAAGCGGACTGCGGTGGATCCCGACCAGACCCGTGCCGTCTGGATGGTTGCTGCCATCTCGGCGGTTCTCATCCTTGGCGTACTCGTGGGCAAATTGACTGGACTGATAAAGGAACACTACTCCCGATCCTGAGCTAGCGGGGATCAGCAGCAAAGGAGCCACACATGCCAAGCACCAGAATCATCGATGTAAAAGCCGCAATCTTTGCTGACAACGACCAGCGCGCCGCACGGCTCAGGCAACAGCTGACCTGCCAAGGCATCTTCCTGGTCAACCTGATGGGCTCCCCCGGATCGGGCAAGACCAGCCTGCTGGCTGCCCTGCTGCCCCGCCTCTGCCCGCCC
>JAVEXH010000020.1:0-15188 GCA_034004175.1 Spirochaetia bacterium | reverse complement strand
TGAGGGACTATGCAGTATGAACAGAAATTGTTGCACCCATGCATGATCGGCAGAAAAGATCTGAAAGAACCTTCTTCCCAGTGGGAGCCAGCAAAGGAGAACACCGGAGATTCCTCGATCTGTGCCACACCGTTGCCGGAGGATACGGAGTCAAGGATCATGCCCAGGGATTGTTTCTGGAAATTTCCGAGGACAAAATCGATGGCCGGTTGTCTGGCTATCATTTCGGCCTTGAGACGCTCCGCCATACAGCCTGTTACAATTAGTGTAAACGGATGGATCTTTTTTCTGGCCGCATAGTGGGCAATCCGACCCCAGGCCCTGTTCTCGGCTGTTATGCGTACCGAACAGGTATTTATCATAACAAGATCAGCCTCATCGGATTCGTTGGCCCTGATCCAGCCTCTGTCCCTGAAGTCGATCTCCATTGCAGCAGATTCTGCCTTGTTCATCTGACAGCCATAGGTTTCAATGAAATAGCGCATAGACTCCTATCGTGTAGTCACAATCTTGTGTACGTACTATCTGCTGCATCGGTAATGAAAAGCTACTGGAGGTCTTCAGGATCTGGACTTCAGACCCTTGACAAATTTGATGAGGTTGAAGGCACCGAAACCGATCAAACCAATCCCTGCAAGACCGAGGAAAAAACTGGTAAGCCCTTTGAGCAAGAAAGAGCCAAGCCCAAGTGCGCCAGCACCAATCAGAATCATGCCTGTGGTCTTATCGGTTCTGGCCTTTCCTGCCAGCCCCATTATGCCAAGGGCAATCAGACCGCCCCCCAGTATCCATCCTACCACCGGAATATGAAGAAGTGTGTTGAACAACAACATGGCCACACCGGCGCCGGTTGAGATAACACCACGCATGCCATTCTTGCGGACCTCATTGGCATCGGCCGGATAATAATCACCCATCTGAAACCTCCATTATTTGGCCACCTTGTTGATTTACCACCACCGCTAAGGCTGGGGGCAGGGCTTAAGCCCTGTGCAGGTGCCAACACTTAATATAGCCAATACTCAGGGCTACCGTAAAGCACTCAGTGTCTGAAGCACCTCTGGCCGGTGAATTTCATGGCCGCTCCGTACTGGTTGCAGGCATCGATGATATCCCAGTCACGGGTGGAGCCTCCTGGTTGTATCACCGCGCTGACTCCTTCTGCCAAACCGACCTCCAGACCGTCCCGGAAGGGGAAGAAGGCATCGGAGGCCATCACAGCGCCGGGGAGGCCTCCTTTGAGGCCACTGACCTCCTCGGAGATGGCTGCCTTGGCTGAAGGATCGCTGAACTCGTTCCAGGCGACGCCATGTCTTTCCCAGCACAGCCGGTCTTCAAGCTTGCGGTATACCTTGTCCCTGGCCAGCATGGCAACCCCTACCCTGTCCTGCTCACCAGCCCCTATACCCAAGGTCCTGCCGTTTTTTGCGAACAGCACGGAGTTGCTTGTCACACCACACTCGACAGCCCAGGCAAACAACATATCTGACAGTTCAGCTTTGGTAGGCTCCCTGGTAACCGAAAAATCCTGCCCTTTGTGGCTGGTTGCGGCCGGTAAAAAATCCTCATCTTTGGCTATGGTGGAGGCGAATGAAAATTGCACCACACAGGCACCATCCAGCAGAGTCTTGAAATCCAGGTTGCGTACCGGGGCATACCTGCCCAGCTTTTCTATCCCGGGAATCCGCATGATCCGGAGATTCTTCCTGCCTCCAAGAACATCAAGTGTACCGGGCGCATATTCCGGGGCTGCCACGACCTCACAGTATGAAGCGGCAATTTCTCTGGCCGTTGGCAGGTCCAGTTCACGGTTCAGTACAACAGCACCACCAAAGGCAGCTACCCGGTCGGCCATATAGGCTTCGTGGTAGGCTTCCTGAATCGAAGCAGCACGGGCCACTCCGGAAGGATTATTGTGTTTCATGACCGCACAGGCCGGGCTGTCCATCAGGTAACGGAGGATAGCCAAGGCACTGTCGACGTCGGTGAGATTGGTCTTGCCTGGATGCTTGCCGAACTGCAACAATTCTGCGGCAGTGACCAGTTGGCCGTCCGGACTGGCCAGTACGGCTCCGGCAATGGAAAGATTCCCGCCCACTGGTCTGTACAAGGCCGCGCTCTGGTCAGGATTCTCGCCATAGCGCAGGCCCCGACGGTGACCATCAACTGACCACTCGACTTTTTCATAAACCATGGAGGCGGGTATGCCTGAGGCATCCCTGAAGATAATTTCCATGGATGGAGGAAATACGTCATCCGCAAAATCGCGGTACATGCTGGACAGGTTCTTGGTATCCATGGGTGGAGCATAACTCAAACAGCAATCATGGACAATAACGCCGATCCTGAAAGGCTCCACAGCAAAGTTGAAACGGCATGGGTACGATGCCAGGGTACACTACCGAGGGTCAGTGCCAGGATTGGTGTCAGTCCAGCTTGTAAGAAGCAGCCAGGGTAGTGGTCACGATTGTACCCAGATACGTGGCAATGGCTGCCTCGTATTCCGACTGGCGCTTGAAGACCTCAGCTGCCAGCTTGGCCCGGTCAGTCAGAGTAGTACAGCCGCGGCCAGCCACTAGTACCTCTGCCAGCCAGGCATACTGCCCGGGGTGGCAGACTGAGGCTACCCGAAGGAAATTCTTGGCGGCCGCCCGGAGCATGCAAGGGCCACCGATGTCTATGTGCTGCCTGACGGATTCCAGGCTGCCGCCTTTGCCTGAAACTTCACTGAAGGGGTAGAGATTGCCTATGACCATATCAAATGGCGTAGATCCTGTACGCTCGATATCCTGGGCATGGGCCTCATCACCTGACTCTGCCAGAAGACCCAGGTAGACCTTCCAGTCCAGGGTTTTTACCAACCCACCCTTCATGGCAGGCTGACCAGTATAATCCTCCATGCGAACCAGATGGATACCAGCACGGGATCCAAGCTTGCCAGCCAGAAAATCATAGGTTCCGCCTGTGGAAAAAAAGTGCAACCCAGGACAGTGACGCAACATGACCTCGACCAGGGAACCCAGGCCGGTCTTGTCATACACCGACACAATGGCATTCAAAACCGGAACCCTGTCCTGCACCGCGCTTACTGAATTGAATGCCATTGCATTTCCTCCATCACACATCCTGGATTACTCACCTAACGTGCATCAGGCACATCTCCTGCATCACTGACCGGGAGCCTCATATTCAACCAGGGCATAGGCCGAATGGTTGTGTATGCTCTCGAAATTCTCGGCCTCCACCTTGAAACGCGGAAAGGCACCAACTTCGAGCAGGCCTGAATAAACCTCCCTGACCACATCTTCCACAAAGCGGGGATTATCGTAGGCCTTCTCTGTCACAAATTTCTCGTCATCCCGTTTCAGCAAGGTATAGACATCACTGGATGCAGCTTTTTCCACTACCGAGATGATGTCTTCAATCCAGAAAAATGGCCCCAGTTTGACAGTGACACTGACTATGCCCCGCTGGTTGTGGGCACCGTAATCGCTTATTGCCTTTGAACACGGGCAGACGGTCTGGACGGGTACATGTACACTTACCAGAAACTCACGTTCTGTAGCAGAAACCTTGCCCGCATAGGAACAGTCGTAACTCATGATGCCCTTCTGTCCGGAAACAGGGGCTGCCTTCTCTATGAAGTACGGGAAATGCACATCCGAGTAGGCTGTCTCGGCCTCGAGGACATATCGCACCTCGTCAAGCATGCGAAGGAAGCGCGGCATGGACAGATCACGGCGGTGTTCGTTGAACACCTCTATGAAGCGGCTCATATGGGTGCCCTTGAAATCGTGGGGCAAGTCGGCATACAGGTTTACCAGCGCGGTGGTATGCTGCAGCGAGTTGGCCCTGTCCAGGACCGTAATGGGGTAACGCAGACCTTTCACGCCGACCTTCTTTATAGGTATGCGGCGCTCGTCCTTCATGCTCTGGACGTCGGTCATCTCACAGCAGCCGTTCACGCTTGGCCAGAGCCCCGCTCAGCGGACTCTACAGTGTTGTGCAGCAACATGGTGATGGTCATGGGACCCACTCCTCCGGGAACGGGGCTGATGGAGCCGGCAACCTGGCTGACTCCCTGGAAATCAACATCGCCTACCAGACGCCAGCCTTTGGCCTTTGAAGCATCGTTTACCCGGTTCACACCTACATCGATGACGCAGGCACCAGGTTTGACCATGTCGGCCTTTATCAACTCGGGGACTCCGGCACAGGCAATTATGATATCAGCCTGGCGGGTATGGTAACCAAGATCCTTGGTGCCGGTATGACAGACTGTAACGGTTGCGTTTATGTTCTTGCGTACCAGAAGGTTTGCCAATGGTTTGCCCACAATATTCGATCTACCCACCACAGCAACATGCGCACCCTTGGTCTGTACACCTGCCCGTTCAATCATTTTGATGACACCGTGGGGTGTACAGGGAATGAAGCAGGGATCGCCGATTATCATCCTGCCGATATTTATCGGTGTAAATCCATCCACATCCTTGTCCGGGTTGATGGCTTCGATGACAGTCTTGTCTGATAGATGCTTCGGCAAGGGAAGCTGGACCAGGATACCGTGTACAGCAGGGTCAACATTGAAGGCCTTTACAAGATCAAGGAGTTCCTTCTCGGTTGCATCAGCTGGAAGCTTGCGTTCGAAACTGGCCATGCCGAGTTCTTCGCAGGCCTTTTCCTTCGCAGTAACATACGAGACACTCGCTGGATCCTCGCCTACCAGGATCACCGCCAATCCAGGCTTGATGCCCTTGGCTGCCAGGGCCTTGACCCGCCCGCCAATTTCATTCCGGATATCCTCTGCCAGTGCCTTGCCGTCTATGACCAATGCAGCCATTGAATACCTCCACGTATGATTTTGCGTCTACCTGACGCAGTCAGCAACTAATAGCCAGCCATCAGATAATAAATAAAAGCAGGCTGCTTGTCACGTGCTGCTTCGCATCCTGTCTGCCCAGATGGCTGTTTGGTTTATTTTTTTGTTGAACCGGTTTATAAATAAAAAACAATCAGATTTCTGATACATAATCCATCTCATTACCGAGGAGGACAGATGAAAACCCGGACTGATCAAGCATTGGGCGGACAATCCATCTACCAGATATTTGTCAGGAACTTCACTCCCGAAGGGACTCTTGATGCGGCCATTCCTGAGCTTGAGCGAATAGCCGGTCTCGGTTTTGACATCATCTATCTTGCTCCTATCCATCCTGTTGGTACTGTTGCACGAAAAGGTATACTTGGCAGTCCATACGCCATTGCAGATTACCGGCGTGTTGATCCATCGCTGGGAGGTGAAAAAGCCCTGGATCGATTCCTTGCCGCTGCCCATGCCCTTGGCCTCCAGGTCATCATGGATATTGTATTCAACCATACTTCACCCGATTCCACACTGGCAAAGACTCATCCCGAGTGGTTCATCAAGGGCAAGGATGGCAAGCCTGGCCGGAAGGTCGATGATTGGTCAGATGTGGTTGATTTCGATTTTTCTGTACCCGCGGTACACACCTGGCTGGTGGACACCTTGTTGCTGTGGCTGGATCGGGGCATTGATGGATTCCGTTGCGATGTAGCTAGCCTGGTACCCCTTGATTTCTGGATGGAAGCCCGGGCCCGCACCGATAGCGTAAGGCCGACCATCTGGCTGGCCGAAAGCGTCCACAAGGAGTTTGTGGCCTTCATGCGTTCCCAGGGACATTACGCGGCCTGCGATGCGGAACTGCACAGTGCCTTTGATCTGACCTACGATTATGATGGCCGTGAATACCTGGACTGCTATCTCAGGGGAGAAAGGCCGATAGGCGATTACCTGGAGTTCATCGGGCTGCAATCCTGCATGTATCCCGCCGGAGCCCTCAAGGCCAGGTGTCTTGAAAACCACGATCAGGAACGCATAGCCAGCCTTGTCCCCCAGAGTGACAGGCTGATGAACCTGAACGCTCTGTGGATGCTCCTGCCAGGAACTTACTTTGCCTACATGGGCCAGGAATGGGCTCTGACACACAAGCCTGATCTCTTTTCCAGAGACCCTCTGGACCGGAGTGCCATCGATAAGCGGCATTCGGCATTCTTTGCGACTGCCCATCCAGTCCTGAAGGAACTGCGTGGAGTTGCCACAGACTGCAGTTTCAGGGAACTGGCTGCTGGTGTGGTCCTGGCCCAGGGCCGGAATGCCGCAGGAATTGTCTACACAGGAATTTTCAATCTGGATGGCCGACGTGGTTACCTTGACACGGCGGAGACCGGACTGAGTGGATTCAGAGGCAGGGATGCCCTGAACGGCACCATAGTGACGATCGGCGATCGTCTTGAATTATGCAGAGATCCACTGGTGCTTGTACCAGTCTGACCCATGTCAACTTTGCTTTCAGGCTGCTTCAGTCCAACAATCCATCCAGATGGGACCGGAGCAGGGTCAGACCTTCTGAAAAGAGCTCCGGCGCAAGGATGAGACTGATTGCCAGGTAGCCATCTTTCTCGGTGTCAAAAAAATACCCGGGATGCACGTATAAACCGGTGTCCCTGAGCAGGCCCAGCGCCAGTTCTTCGTCCGGACAAACCCGGGGATACTCCACCATGGCAGTCCAGCCGCCATCACAGCGCAACACCCGGTATGGTGAATCATCTGAACCAAGAATATTCCTGGCACAGTCCAGATTTGCCTGCAGGCGGACACGGAGATCCTGGATGAAGGGGTCTGCCTTTGGCAGCAAGGCCGGCAGGGCATTCATGACAGGCGCTCCTACGGACAAGTAGGTATCGGCGATTATCTCGAGCCGATCTGAAGCCTCGGCCAGATCGGCCATCGGACCGGACAGCCTCATCCAGCCCAGCTTGAACTGGGGCAGGCCAAGCATCTTTGACAGGCCATCCAGGGCAAAAACCAGTGTGCGGTCTTCCCCGCCAAAACCCGGCGGAAATCCTTCAATCTCCAGGCGGTACGGCAGGAAAACCTCATCGGCAATTATGGCCATACCTGTCTCTTCGCACAGTGCGAGTATGGCCTCGCGCTCGTTCATGGCAACATATGAACCGGTTGGATTGTTGGGATGTATGAGAACCAGGGCCTTGGCATCAGTAGCCAGAGCCCTGTCCCTCAGGTTGTCAAGATCGATCCGCCAAGGCCCGGGATGGTGATATTCGAGGCGGTACGGTTCCGCACGGATAGATTCAAGACCAGCCAGGTAGTCAAAAAGAGGGTAACCAGGTTTAGGCACCAGCACTGCCTCCCCTGGGTTACATAGAAGCTTGAACAACCATGAATAGGCTTCCGATGTGCTTGCACTCAGGAAATAATCGCCTGAAGACCCACCAAACCGTCCTGCCAAGGTTTCCCTTGCAACAGGTAGGCCTCGTGGATCGGGAACATATCTGCCCGTGTCGGCATGACCAAGAGCCTCGATGGCACCGGGTACCGACAAACCGCATGAACCTGGATTGCTGTCTGCAAGGTTTATGATTCTGCGCCCTGAAGTTCTGGCCACGGCCAGTTCGGATCCAAGGACATTAGGCTCCGCCCTTCCAGGCAGGCGATCAGAAAATTGTGTCAAAGCCAATCCTCCTGCCGAACCTGGAAGTATCCGGATGAACCCGGAAAGAGATGGTAGTCCAGGGCACATAAAAAAACAATACAACAAGGGCTTTCCCTTCTGTATCCTTGTGTATGTGTTGTATACTCAGGTTGCCGTTGCATTATTCTCCGGCATACCATGAACTTCAGACAGAGGCATGGCAGACAGTGCCCAGGAAATTTTCAGTAGCCCGCCGGATATTCATCACCCTTACCCTCCTTTTTGCCATGGTCCTGACTGGGGTAGCCGTCAGTATGTACCTGACGGTGGCCGCATCTGTCGAGACCGCGGTGCTTGGAAACATCACCAGGGATATGGCCCTGGCTGCACGGGATTTCGAGATCTGGCTGTCGGCCAAGACCGGTACGCTGGAAACCCTGCGCCATGCAGCTTTGCTTATGGTCAACGATCCAGCAGGGCTTCAGCCCTTGCTGGCAGCTGCGACAGAGGCTGACCCTGACGTCCCATGGATTTATTTCGGTACTGCAAACAGAGCAGGACTGAATACGGTACTCTCTGACGGCGTTGTCCGATCCGGCAGCGGGTATTATGTAGATGGGTCCGGCTGGACCCCAGACAGAGACTATGACTGGACGGTACGGCCATGGTTCATCCAGTCAAGGACGTACCCCAACATCGTGATTGGCTCTCCTTACTCAGATGATGCAACCGGCGAGACAGTTGTATCCATCTCCCTGGCCTGTCGACTGGAAGATGGAACCCTCTTCGGTGTAATAGGAGCTGATGTCAGACTTTCCAGGCTTACCACCGTTGTTTCGATGCGCAGATTCACACCCAACTCACGGTCGTACCTGGTCAACAAGGAAGGTTACTTTGTTACCGGAGAAGACCGCATCTCCCAGGAGTCCATCATTCCGGGACCCAATGTCTTCTCTGATGCTTCACCTCTTACCGGGATGAAGGCAAGCATGAATGCCTATGACCGAACCTCGGGTTTCCTCCTCAAGGAACGACTCTTCTACGCTTCATCCAGAGTACCTCGCACCAGTTGGCTTATCATAGCAGCGGGACCCATTGCCGATGTAGCAGAGCCGGTCTACCGGTTTTACCGGGCCTTACTGGTGATTTCGGGTATTGCCATGCTGGCTGCCATGGGTTTTGCCCTGCTTGAAACCCGCTTCCTGTCCAGACCCATCGAAAAGCTCAAGCAGGGTGCCATTGCCCTTGCCGCGGGAGATCTTGCCCACCGGGTGACAATAGAAACCAACGACGAATTCGGTGAACTCGGCGAATTTTTCAATCATGTTGCTGTAAGCCTGAAGACTGATATGGATCGGATCAATGAGCAACGCGATGAGATTGAACGGTATTCCCAGACACTTGAAAAAAAAGTATTCGAAAGGACATTGGATCTGAAAGAGGCAAACCGCCTGCTCCGACTACGTAATTACCAGATGGAAGAAGAAATGCAGATGGCAGCGGCGGTGCAACGGAAGATAGTACCTACAGAGGCCGAACTGCCCAAGGTACAGGGCCTCTCCTTCGGAGCCAGGTATCTGGCAATGGAAAATGTTGGTGGCGACCTGTACGATGTACTGGATCAAGGCAACGGACAATTTGCCTTCATCATTGGTGATGTCTCAGGCCACGGAATACCCGCAGCTCTGATAGCAGCCATGGCCAAGGTAAGCTTCAGGGCGCATGCAACACCAGGGCGCAAACCGGATGAGATCATGGCTGACGCAAACCGGGACCTGTGCGAACTCATAGGTGGTGAAACCTATTTTGTCTCAGCCTTCCTGGCAATTCTTGACAGCACTACCGGAGGACTGAGCTTTGCCAATGCCGGACACCCGCCGGCGTATATACGACGTGCAAAAGGCCAGATTGTTGAACTGGATGTCCAGGAGGGGCAACTCCTTGGCATAGCCGAGGACTTCATCGGTAGCAGCGATTCCACCATAATGGAAAAAGGTGACCGGCTTTTCATGTACACCGACGGCATAATAGAAGCCCGCTCTCCATCCGGACAATTTTATGACATTCCCAGGCTCACCGATTTCTTTGCAGAGCACGGGGATGCTGACCCCTCGTACTTCGCCGGTTCCTTGCTGGCTGATGTCCAGACCTTCTGTGATGGGGCCAGCCAGTCAGATGACAGAGCAGTTCTGGTCATTGGCTTTGACGGTGCTTCAGACACAAGCGCCTATCATGACAGCAATGCTTCACTGGAAAGCGCTTCTGCAATGATGAACGACGGGTTTACCGAAGAGGCTGCTTTGATCCTGGAAAACCTCCGGAAGCGACGTCCTGAAGACCCTCGAATCATGAACACCCTTGCCTTGGCCCGCCTTAAACTGGGTGACTCTGCAGGAGCAGAACGGCTGCTGCGTACCGCCACCTGCATGGCCCCGGAAATAACCGAATACGCAAAAAACCTTGCTGACCTCGTTTCAGCCAAAGAAACCTGAAAAACCGCCGCTTTGGCTGGAAAAACAGGCTCAGGCAAGCAGCTCTCGCAAGCAGGTCAGACAAGCAGCTCAGGCAAAATCCACTGTCCACCCAGGGAACTCGGCCAGAAGGGCCAATTTCAGATCCCGCTCTATGGACGACTTCATCATTTCATTTATCAGGCTGCAGGCAGGACATTCTGCCCCGGCGGCAGGTGCGTAATTCATGTGGGCAATTATGGTTTTATCCGTAGCATAATAAGTTAGCTTGCTTACAAGCCCCAGGTCAGCCAGGCTCAGCTCGGACTGTGGTTCCTTGACACTGGCCAGGATTGCATCGAACTTGGCACTGATGGATCGATCCAACTCCATTTACACCTTCTCCTTTTCAAGGAAACCGGGTAGACGTTTGAAAATGGCTTCCAGGTTATCCTTGGTCTGTCCTTTGAGCGGGTTGGCATAGATGAAAAAGGTCTTGGTTTCGGGGTAAGCACAGAAATGCCTGATCCTTGCAGCATCGGGTAGAGCCTGAAGCAATTTGTCCAGTTCGGTTGATAGATCGGCACCACGCCAGAGCAGTACAAAATTTTTATTATCCTTGCGGCTGTCCTGACGCTGCATGGAATCAATACCGTCGATCTTTGCCCTCCTGAGGTAGGCAGCTTCAACAATATGCCCCTCGCCGCGGAGCTTTTTCTTGGTAAAAATGTTTATGAAAAAGCGGTCCCGTACACCGATCAAAAATGAAAATGGGAGGTAAAGCAGCGAGTGCCTCGGACTGAGCGTTATGGTTCCCTTGGCGTTGGTGAACGGTGCAGGAAGGGCATACGCCAGGTTGTATCCTATCGCGCCACCGATATTGACATAATTGGGTGATACCGGCTTGAGAACTTCTTCTATATCTTTGGATAGACGGCCCACTACCCAGCGGTTTTTCTTCATGCCGTAGAAATATGCACCGGTTGCAACAGCAGCCAGAATGATTATTGCGGTAAGGCCCAAGGGATTCATGCTATTCCTTTGTCTAGAACGTTCAGATGGTGGCCAGGAAATCGGCCACTAGTTTGCTGGTGTCAATCTGGGATAAATCATTCCTCTTATGCAAGCCACCTGGCATGAAATCAAATTCAAACATGGGCGAGGCTGCCAGCTTTTCATCCAGGGCCCACGAGGCTGTTGAAACACCCTTCTTGTTCAGGCAAATGGCAGAAAGAGGTATTTCTATACGGTCAAGTTCCTCTTTGATACGATGGGCTTCCGACACGGACAGTTTGTCGGGGTTCAATACCACGGCAACATAACTCTCCTTGCCGAACAGAGAAGCCAGTAGATCGAGACGGCGCTTGATGGCACCTAGCTTGCCGTAAACCCTGTCATCATCCTTGTCAACACAACTTGATGCAACAGGAGAATCGGGATTGATCCTTGTTATCGTATTGCGCTTCTTGAGTATCCGCTCCCGCAGTTTTGTCAGTTCGGCTATCCACATATTCGAAATGGCTGGCATGGCAAGAAAACGAAGGGACAAGGCCGTAGGAGGGGTGTCATAGACGACAATGTCATAGTCTCCGGCCAGATTGCAGCGTATATGCTCGATGGCCCAGAGCATTGCATACTCTTCTGTTCCTGGAGAATATTTCATGATGTCAAAGAAAGAATCCAGGTTGAGGGTCAGATTGTATGAGTAGGTGGTGGCCATCTCATCCCTGCTCTCTTTCAGATACTGCACTACCCAGAAATTAAGGTCTATCTCCAGGGCATACAAGCGTGGTTCAACTTCTACAGGTTTACCATCCAGTTTTGCCCCGAGTACATCGCCAAGATTATGAGCGGGATCAAGGGAAGCCACCAGAACACGTTTACCGGACCTGGCCAGAGCCAAGGCAAAGGCGGCTGAGCTGGTTGTCTTGCCAACCCCTCCCTTGCCCAGAAAGAAAGCATTTGTTTTCAAGTACGTACCACCTGTCTCAGTCTACATCCAGTATGCTCATCAAGGAACCGATGGGATCGTGGGCCATATCCGACCGAGCCAGCATGATGGTCAGTTCCCTTTCCATGTATGGCAACAATTCAATGGCAATTGGGACGGGAGGAGAGGGCATGCCGACAAAGCCGCCAAGGACCAAGAGTGAGAATATGTTCTCCAGTTCCTTAAGTTCAAACTCCAGAATTTCGGAGGCTTTTTCACGGTTCACCTGAAGTATGATAGCTATGAATTTTCGCCATCTTGCCATAAAAGAGGTCATTGTCCCCCCATCGCCACCGGCTACGCACGGATGCCTGTTTCCCGCGGATTGTTCAACTATATGATAACAATAGCGGCTGGAAAGAAAAAGCCGGCACCCGGTCCGAAAGACCTTGTGCCGGCAGAAAGTCTCATCAGGCAGAAGCTTTGATACCGTTGCCTTTGTAATTCTTGAGGAAAGCAGCGATCATGATGAAGTTGAGGATGAGCATGAACAGCGTGATTCCGCCTACAGTGGCGCCGGTGATCACCAGATTGGTCTTGGCCATATCAAGGAAGAATACCGGGATGACCACGACTTCATACCAGATCAAGGCCGAAGTAACCGTAACCCAGAGCAGGATTGCCGGGATGAGTACCAGCATGGTGTAGCTGGGGTTGAGTTTCTTGCTGACCCACATGGCTACAGTAAGCATTACGATGGAGGCCAGTAGCTGGTTTGCACCGGAGAATGCGGGCCAGAGGGTGGTATATCCACCGGAACGTGCCAGGTAAATTCCGACAAACGCAATAGCCAGTGAAGCTACCCACTTGTTGCTGATCACACTGTATGCACCAGGATTCTTTTCCTTCATGGGAAGAGCCATTTCCTGGATGATATACCGGCCGAGACGGTTGGTTGTATCCAGGGTGGTCAGGGCAAAAGTGGAAACCCATACAGCAGCAAACAGGGTCATGAAGTTCATCGGGAGGAAGGGCAGCTGGGTGCTGACCATCATGGCGAAGGACTGGACGAAGCGGGGGATGGCGGGAGTGGTCAGGAGCTTTTCACCGAGAGCCATACCACCGAAAGCAGCAATGGAAACCACTACGAGGGTGGACAGGAAGCCTTCTACAAGCATGGCTCCGTAACCAACGAACATGGCGTCATTTTCCTTGGCAAGCTGCTTTGAACTGGTACCTGCAGCAACCAGGGCATGGAAACCGGAGAGGGCGCCACAGGCGATGATCAGCGGAACGGTTGGCCAGAAGGGTGAGGGTTGGAGGTTTCCGGCAGGGCCGATCAGCTTCACGCTGAAGCTGGTGAACATCGGGATGGCATCAAGACCCTTGAAGCTGGTAAGAGCGGCAATACCGCCGGCCAGCAAACCGAAATACAGGAAGAATGAAGACAGGTAATCACGCGGCTGCAGCAGCAGGTTTACCGGCAAGGTTGATGCAAAAATGATGTATACAAAGATAATGAGGAAGTATACATCCTTGGCCCACTTGACCGGGAACATGTTGCCGGCTGCAAAGGCCACGATGACAAGAGCCAGGCCGATGAGGCTGCCCCAGCCAAGGCCGAGCTTGGTCCGGTACATGAAGAAGCCGGTTATGACGGCTGCCACGCAGAAGAACACGAAGGCGAAGAATACGCGGCCATCGGCGGCGAACTGGCCGGCGACTATGTCGCCGAAGGCTGCCACGACCAGGATACACAGGAAGAGGATGAACCAGCCGAAGGTCTTGCCGGCTTTCTTGCCGATGAGATCCTGGGCCACGAACTGCATCGATCTACCATCATACCGTACCGACGCGGCGAGGGCGAGATAGTCATGTATTGCGCCAAGGAATACATTGCCGAACCAGATCCATAGAAGGCCAGGCAACCAGCCCCAGGCCACTGCCATGGCAGGACCAGTGATGGGACCAGCACCGGCGATGGATGCAAAATGATGGCCGAACAGTACGTACTTGCTGGTAGGTACATAGTCGACCCCATCACCCAGGCGGACGGATGGTGCCGCGGCAGCTTTTCCGCTCTGCAGGATCTTGTCACGGATGGTCTTGCCGAGGGTGAAGTAAAAAACCAGATACAGGACGACTGCGAAAAGCGCGATCAATGTTGTCATTGCGCTTTCCTCCTTTACGGGAATGGGTTTGGATGTGATCTGAATACCCGGTCAGGATAAAACCGGATTGCCTGCTTGTCAACAGTTTTGATAATGAAAACAGAACAGACTTTTTACATGACATATTTACATAGGTATCAGCTGCCGCTCTTCATCCGCTCGATCTCATCCCTGAGGATGGCAGCCTCTTCGAACTCCAGGTTCTTGGCTTTCTCCAGCATCTCGCGTTCCAGGCGGCGGATGAGGGCGGCTTTCTGTTCCGGTACCAGCAGATTGTACGCAGCTTTGATGGTCTCCAGCTCGGTGCCGATTATGGCTTCCTTCTCTTCCTTGTGCCTGGTCAGGATGTCGTGGATGGCTTTTTTCACGGTGATCGGGGTTATGCCATTGGCGGTGTTGTAGGCCACCTGCACTGCCCTGCGCCGGTCTGTCTCTTCTATGGCAATTTTCATCGCGTCGGAAACACGGTCTGCGTACATGACCACCACGCCAGCGGCATTGCGGGCTGCACGGCCGATTATCTGTATAAGGCTGGTGGCAGATCGCAGGAAACCTATCTTGTCGGCATCCAGGATGGCTATATAGGAAACCTCGGGAAGATCTATGCCTTCCCGCAGCAGGTTTATGCCTACAAGTACATCATATTCACCCAGGCGCAGCTGTTTCAGTATTTCCACTCGTTCTATAGTCTCCACCTCGCTGTGGATATAGCGCACCTTGAGGGATAGGCTCGACAGGTACTCAGACAACTCCTCGGCCATACGTTTGGTAAGGGTCAGGATCAGGCTGCGCTCGCCGGCAGCCACCCGTTTGCGCACCTCGGTGTAGATGTCCTCCATCTGGCCTTCACTCGGCCTCAGGATGATCTGGGGATCGACCAGGCCGGTTGGCCTTATGAGCTGCTCCACCACCCGTGCGGAACGCTCGACCTCGAGCTCCCTGGGTGTGGCCGAGACATATACAACCCGGCGTGCCAGCGCGTCGAATTCCTCGAACTTCAGGGGCCGGTTGTCCATAGCGGAGGGCAGACGGAAACCATAGTCAACCAGGGTTTGCTTGCGTGAACGGTCACCGGCGTACATTGCACCTATCTGGGGCAAGGACACATGGGACTCATCGA
>JAVEXH010000408.1:0-3269 GCA_034004175.1 Spirochaetia bacterium | reverse complement strand
ACCCTTCGCAACAATGTCATCTTTGCCAGGCCAGACCTGTCCGAAGAGATGTTCCTCCGGATTGTATCAATTGCAGCCATGGACCGTGATGTTGAAACTTTTCCCGCTGGCTGGGATACCATGGTTGGCGAGAGGGGGCTGACCTTGTCGGGTGGCCAGAAGCAGCGGGTGGCCATTGCACGTGCTCTGGCTGCGCAGCCACAGATTCTGGTCTTCGATGATGCCCTTTCAGCCGTGGATACCGAGACAGAGGAACGAATCCTGGGGGCAGTAATGGCCGAACGGAAGGGACTGACCAATATCATCGTGTCCAACCGCGTATCCACCCTGAAGCAGACCGATCTTGTTGCGGTCCTGAATGCCGGCCGTCTGGTCCAGTTCGGATCTCCTGCAGATCTGGGAAACCAGACGGGATTCTTCTCGGAGATAGCAGCACTGCAAGCCTTGTCTGCCGAAGAGCGCAAGGAGCCCGAGAATGCCTGATTTCTTTGAAACCGATGATATTGTGAAAGACTACGACTCGACTGTTGTTGCCAGGATTTTCAGCTACGTAAAGCCGTACCGGGCCTTGCTTGCCTGGGCGGTACTGGCTCTGGTGCTGTCCACCCTCGGTGAGTTGTTGTTGCCCGTCCTGGTCCAGCGGACAATAGACGACTCCCTGGTGGTTTCGTGGTCGGCCCTGGCTCCTGGAGCCTATGATGATGCACGGCTGGCAGGAGTGCTGGAGGACCAGGATGTCCGCAAGGCTGGAGGCTCCCTCTTCGTACGGCGCACGAGGCTCTCATCCCTGGCAGATCCGGTGCTGGACGCCCTTGTGTCCGGCGGCCTGGTTGATCCGGGACCATTTTATCTGACGCCCTGGACTGATGTGGCCGCTCTGCCTGAAAACATCCGCCGGGAGACAGTGGCATCTTCCGTTGCCATAGATGGCCCATTTTTGGCCGATGGCTGGTTTGTTGCCCCCGAGGCCTATATCCTGGCACTGGCGCCGGGAGATGCCCGGTCCTTGCGGGTGGCTGACCGCCGGGTGGTTGCCCTTAACGGCAGCTTGTTCATGATGCTCCTGGTAACGGTCCTTTTGTCCACCTTCGTGCAGACCTGGACTACCAGCCTCATCGGACAGAAGGTGATGAAAGACCTGCGCATGGATCTGTTCAGGCATACCACCGCCCAGTCCCTGTCTTTCCTTTCACGTCAGCCTGTAGGACGGCTGGTGACACGTCTTACCAGTGATGTAGAAACCATCAACGAGTTCTTCACCAGTGTGGTGGTTGCCTTCGTAAAGGATATCAGCATCATGGCAGGCGTTCTTGGTGTGCTTTTTGTCATGAGTCCGCGGCTTGCTTTTGTCACTGCCCTGTCACTGCCACCAGTATTGTTTGCAACCACCATATCAAGGCGCAAGGCACGGGATGCGTTCAGGCGGCAGCGGACCTGGCTGTCAAAGGTAAATGCTTTCATAGCCGAACATGTCTCGGGTGTATCGGTGGTGAAGTTGTTCTGCCGTGAGGCGGCAAGTGCCGCGGAGTTCGAGAAGCATGACAGGGAACTGCTGAATGCAAACCTTGGCGAAATGTACGTATTTGCCACCTTCAGGCCCTTGATCGAGTTCTTTTCGTCCACCTCAGTGGCAGTGATACTCTGGTTCGGTGCAGGTATGCATGGACGGAACCTCATCACCCTTGGAACCCTCATCGCCTTCGTGAATCTGATACGCATGTTCTATGAACCACTGCAGGACATATCGGAAAAATACACTCTATTGCAAAGCGCGATGGCAGGAGGGGAGCGGGTCTTCAAACTGCTTGACAGTGATGATCGAGTGCCCGACCAGGCCAAGCTGGCCATGCCTGATTTTGTCCGGGGGCATATCGAGTTCAGGAATGTCTGGTTTGCCTATCGCGGTGAAGATTGGGTCATCAAGGATCTTTCTTTCAAGGTCGAACCCGGAGAGACGGTTGCAATCGTCGGGTATACCGGAGCAGGCAAAAGTACTGTCGCGGCCTTGCTTGCACGCCTGTGGGATGTGCAGAAAGGCGGTATATTCCTGGACGGCACAGCCGTGCAGGACTTGCCTCTGGGCGGACTGAGGTCTGCCATCAGACCGGTCATGCAGGATGTATTCCTGTTTTCCGGAACCGTAGCCGAAAACATAGACCTTGGTCTGAACCTGCCGCGTGAGGCTCTGGAGCGGGCAGCGCTCGCGGTGAATGCCGACGGTTTCATCGGAGCCTTGCCGGATGGCTATGACACCAGGCTGGGTGAAGGGGCGGCTACCTTGTCTTCCGGTCAGCGGCAACTGCTGTCCTTTGCACGGGTGGTAGCCCACGATCCATCCATCGTGGTTCTGGACGAAGCAACAAGTTCGGTGGATACTGAAACGGAACGGCTTGTGCAGCAGGGCCTCGAGGAACTCATGCGGGGACGCACCACTGTGGCCATTGCCCACCGCCTGTCAACGATACGTCATGCGGACCGCATACTTGTCATGTCCGAAGGACGACTGGCAGAAGAAGGTGATCATGACAGCCTTATCGCCAAGGGTGGAATTTACTATAATTTGTACAGGCTCCAGTACGAACGTGAAACAGAGGAAACAGCATGACCGAAGTATCGGCTTTTGCAATAGCCGCCATGGTCGAGGCGTCTGTCCGGGATGCCCTGATTGCAGCTACCTGTGACATACCAGGCTGCTCAATCCTTCCTGCAGGCCAGTCTGATCCTTTTGATCCTTCCGGTCTGTTCGATCCGGCATCCTTGCCAGCCGGAGTTGATCTGGTGTTGCTGGACCCTGATACGGTTCCGGTCGCCGCTGCGGATGGCATATCCCTGATCAAGGCCGCTTGCCAGAACTGTGACATCGTATTGCTGCTGGATGCCCAGGATATAACCGTAGACGTGGAGATGATGAAGATCGGGGCTTACGGCTATATGGGCAAGCATCCAGATGCAGAAGCCCTGCGCCGGTTGGTAATGGATCTGATGGCCAAGAATGATGTGGACAGGGAAAACAAAGCCCTGGCAGAAGCCCTTGACCAGACCAGAGCCCAGACTATCATCTCCCATAGCCCCGAGATGGAAAAGGTCCTGTCCATGGCGGCCAGGGCAGCCAGGAGTGACTCCACTGTGCTGATAGTGGGAGAGAGTGGAACCGGCAAGGAACTCATAGCCAGGGCCATCCACCTGTCCGGTCCACGGAAGAACAAGCCTTTCATCCCGGTGAATGTAGCAGCACTCCCTGAAAATCTGGTGGAGTGCGAGCTGTTCGG
>JAVEXH010000407.1:0-3276 GCA_034004175.1 Spirochaetia bacterium | reverse complement strand
CACCTGCCCGGGCACCCGCATCAAGATCGCTGTGCCTCTGGCCGACAAGGCCGCCTGATAGCTGGTGCTGCCCGAGTTGCATCACCACCTGACCAAAACCTATAGGTAGCCCAGCTTTCTGGCCTGGGCTTTCAGTTCTTCCCTGAACTCCGGGGCGGCCACTGCTATCAGGGCTGCAGCGCGTTCCCGTACGGTGCGCCCCCTGAGTCTGGCTACTCCATGCTCGGTTACTACATGGTCCACAAAAGAGCGGTGCAGGGTTACGGCGCTGCCCTCCGGCAGGGTGGGCAGTATGGTGCTTACGCTTCCTCCCTTTGCGCTGGCATAGCAGGCTATGATGGACTTCCCTTTGCCGTCAAAGCCGGCCACGGCGCCCTGTGCGGTATCCGACTGACCTCCAGTACCCGAGTACTGATTGGTGCCGATGGATTCGCTGGCTACTTGTCCGGTCAGGTCCACCATAAGACAGGTGTTTATGGATACCATCTTCGAGTTCTGGGCCACCACTGCCGGATCGTTCACCCAGCGGCCACGCTGGAAATCCACTGCTACGTTGTCGTCCAGCCAGTCATACAGCTTGCGGCTACCCATGGCAAAGGTGGCCACGAACTTGTCTTTTTTCAGGCTTTTCAGGTGGTTGGTTATAACGCCTTCTTCATACAGTTCCATCAAGGAATCCACAAACATCTCGGTGTGCACGCCCAGGTCTTTCTTGCCACGAAGGGCAAGGGCTGCTGCATTGGGTATGCCACCGATGCCAAGCTGGAGGGTGGAGCCGTCTTCAACCAGGTCTGCGATGTGGTTGCCTATGGTCAGATCCGTTGGCGATGGCTGAGGAGCGGGAAGGCTGGGCACTTCCTGGTCGTACTCTACGAACCAGGTGGCCTGGGTTACATGCAAGTGGGTGTCCCCGAAGGTCCGGGGCAATTGCGGGTTCACTTCCAGGATGACATACTGTGAATGCTCCAGTATGTCTTTCTCGTAGGTTATGCCCAGGGACAGGCTGACAAAGCCGTTGCGGTCCGGCGGAGTACAGGTTCCTATGAAAACCTCCGGGGGCCTGGCATGTATGCGGTCGCTGGCTGCCCGGTGCAACATGTTGGGCACATAGGTAACTGTTCCCGCTCCTGCCTTTATGGCCCCCCGGGAGCCAGGGGCATGGAACCAGCTGGCCAGTTCGAAGTGGCCCTTCATCTCCGGCTTCATGTAGAAATCATAGGGCTTCAGGGTCAGTACAGAAAATACCCGTACGTCACGGATCCTGGGTGCCAGGGTATGCAGTCTGGCCATGGTCCCCTGAGGTTCGCTGGCGCACTGGCCTACCACCACATCGTAGCCGCTCTGGATGCACTGTATGGCCTCGTCTATGGACCGCAACCGTGATTTGTACTCGTCATCCCATCTGGACATAGGTCCTCCTTGTCAAAATACGAAAAGATTGGCCCCAACAGCCAGACCGGCACCGCTGGCGCAGAACACTACGGTATCACCCCGTTTCACCGACCCGTCCTTCACCGCGTGGTGGAAGGCCATGGGCACGCAGCCCGAACCAGTATATCCATAGCGATCCATCACGGTGGGGGCCAGGGCAGCGGGGCGGCCCAGTTCTTCCATCACATCCAGGATGACGCTCCGGTTTATCTGGGTAAAACAGAAGCAGCTGACCGATTCAAGGGCCACGCCGCCTTTGTCGCAGACCGAGCGGACCAGAGGCGGCCACAGTTTCAGGTTGCGGTCCCCGGGCAGGCGCTGCAGCAGTTCCAGTCCATAGGTCCCCGCGTCCAGCAGTTCTTTGGTTACTGGTTTGCGGGTGCCACCTGCATACACGCCGACATAGTCCCACTGGGTGCCGTCTACCAGCATTTTTCCGGCCAGATACCGGCTGGCTGAGGCCTGGTGGCTAGTGCCGGCTCTGTTGCCGGCATCGCTGGCTGCGGCTGTATCGTCGATGCGTTCCAGCAGGACTGCCCCGGCGCCATCTGCGAAGATGGACCACCCGAAGGCATCGCCCGGGCGTATGTGGGCAGGCATGTTGTACACCCCGGCCACCACAGCGTATCGCAGGGCGGGGTCGCCGGCCATCATCCTCGCGGCGGCGTCCAGGGCAATGACGAAGCTGGCACAGGATGCTCCCACGTCAAAAGCGCCAGTGTCGCGCTGGCCACCCTGGATGCGGCCTTGCACCAGGATGGCTGTAGCGGGGCTTACATACTCGGGAGTGTCGGTGCCCACGATGAACAGGCCGACATCCAGGGGGTCTATGCCTGCATCGGTTATGGCAGCCCGGGTTGCCTTCTCGGCAAAGTCAGCGGTGCTCTCGTTCATGTTGCGCAGGCGCGCTATGTGCCTTGTGCGTATGCCAAGCTTTTCCTCAAGCTTAGTGGCATCGAATTCCACACCGGTCAGACGCATCAGTTCCTGGTTGTCTATGGGGTCCCCTGGGGCGTACAACCCGGTTCCCCGTATCCTTATTCTGGCCATGCGGATACCTCCCGTATCAATGCCTGCCGTGCCCTATGCCGACAGACAGATAGTCTCCTATGGTTTCGACTATGGCCTTTGCGTTGTGCGGGGAATCGTCGAAGGTGAGCTCAATGCCGTAATAGTGGGATATGCCAAGCATGAACTCTATGGCGGTGTCGCGGTACAAAGGGTCGGCCCCGATCCTGCTGGTGTCCATGGCCTCATCGCCTACCTTGCGGTAGCCTTTCTCGAAGGCCGCATAGTATTCGCGGACCTTGGCCGGAGCCACGAACTCTCCCTCACGTACGATGTTGTAGCACCAGCGGTCAATGGACAAAAATACACCGAACAAAAAGATACCCTGCATCTCGCGTTCCAGGCGGTTCAGGCCGGGTGACAGGTTGGTCGTTATGAAATGCCGTACTTCACGCCCTGCGGACTCTATGAGTTCCTCGAAGAAGGTTTCCTTGCCAGTGAAGTGGCGGTAGAAGGCTCCTACTGAAAGCCCTGCGGCATCGGTGATTTCATGGATGTTCACTTCATGGAAACCTTTTTCACCGAACAGCCGCTTGCCAGCCCTGAGCAGGCGTTCCCTGCTGTCTTCGTTCAGAGTAAAAGGCCGGGGTGTGACGGTGAGATTGAAGACCTTGTTTCCTGACCAGTTGCAGGATTTGAATATACCATTCAGGATTATGTCGACTATCGCGTCTTCGGATAAAGCTGAGTCATGCAGTGCTGCCCTCACGGCGGCGAAGCGTATCCCCCCGACGGTAAACAAGTAATCGGCAATGCTGGCATTGTGGCCAAGCACCC
>JAVEXH010000406.1:0-3284 GCA_034004175.1 Spirochaetia bacterium | reverse complement strand
TCGGTGTCCCCCACTGCGTCGGCAAAGGCCAGACGCAGGGCACCGGCCTGGGTGGTGCCGGTGATCTCACCCGGGCCGCGGATCAGCAGGTCTGTCTCGGCTATGGCAAAGCCGTCGCTGGTGTCCTTCATGGCCATCACGCGCTTCTTGCCGTCTTCTCCCAGTTTGTCTGACCAGACCAGGAAACAGTATGACTGCAGGGGGCTGCGCCCAACCCGGCCGCGAAGCTGGTGCAGGGCGGCCAGGCCGAAGCGTTCGGCATGTTCAATTACCATGCAGGTGGCATCCGGTACGTCCACGCCTACTTCAACCACGCTGGTGGCCACCAGGAAGGACAGCGGGCTGGTGTCGCCCTTGCCTGCGAAGGCAGCCATGGTGGCTTTCTTGTCCTCTTCCGGTAGGCGGGAGTGTATGAGTCCACCTTTGAAACCGGGAAACACCGTGTCCTGCAGATGCCTGAACATAGCCTCTGCATTCTTCAGCTCCAGCTTGTCCGAGCGGTCCACCAGGGGGTAGACGAAGTAGGCCTTGCGGCCTGCGGCCAGTTCCTTGCGCACGAACTCGTAGACCCGCTCCTCGTTGCCCTGCTTTGCCAGATGGGTGATTACCGGTTTGCGGCCTGGCGGCATGGTGCGTATGGTCGATACAGACAGGTCGCCGTACGCGGTAAGGGCCAGGGTGCGGGGTATGGGAGTGGCGCTCATCATGAGCACGTCCGGGCGACGGCCCTTGGCGCCTATGGCCAGGCGCTGGAGCACCCCGAAACGGTGCTGTTCGTCCACTATGACCAAGCGGAGGCTTTTGTAATTGACGCCCTCGGAGAAGAGGGCATGGGTTCCTATGACCAGGTCTATGTCGCCTGAGGCCAGGGCGGCCAGCAGGGGTTTCCGGGCTGGCTCGGCTACATTGCCCGACAGGAAGGCCAGGCGCACACCCAGGGGCTCAAGGAGTCTGGCCGCGGTGTCGGCATGCTGTCTGGCCAGGAGTTCTGTCGGCACCATGAGGGCGGCCTGGCCTCCGGCGGCTATGGCGTACAGGGCTGCCATGAAGGCCACCAGGGTCTTGCCAGAGCCCACGTCGCCCTGCAGGAGCCTGGCCATGGGCCAGGGCGAGCCCATATCGGCGGCAATCTCTGCCAGGACTGTCTCCTGGTCCGCTGTCAGGGCAAAGGGCAGGCGCTCTACCAGGGCCAGGGCAAGGTCTTTGGGTGGTGGTGGCCGGTCGGAGGCACCATCACGGCGGTCCATGGCCCGCCGTCCTATCATGATCTGCAGGTAGAACAGTTCCTCGTAGGCCAGGGTGCGCCTGGCTTCAGGCACGTCCGCCGGGCGCTCGGGCCGGTGTATCAGCCGGATGGCCTCGGCCTTGTGCAGGAGGGCACGACGCTCCATGACCCCGGTGGGCAGTTCGTCGTCCACCATGCCCCAGCGGGCAAGGGCCCGGGCGGTAAGCTTGCGCATGATGCCCTGGGGCACGCCGTCGGTAAGGGGATAGACGGGAAGCACCCCCAGGGGGAGGCAGCCAGCTGCTGCTTGCCCCCCGGGCGTGGTTGCACCGGTCGGGAGGCCGGTGGCCGATGGCAGATCGTCGACCTGTTCGGCCTCGAAGGCGGAGGACTGCAATTCACCGAAGCGGTAGTCAAAGCGGCCGAAGAGGCTGATGCGGGCTCCGACGGGCAGGCTTCGTTCCAGGAAGCGCCGGTTGAAGCAGACCAGGCCGGCTCTGGTGCCCTCATCGTCTTCTATCCAGATTTTCAGGGTGCGCATGCGACCGTAGCCGAACCAGTCGTGGGTCAGCACGGTAGCGCGGCAATTGACCGGGCCTTGGGAGAACTCGCCAAGCATCCTCTTCACACTGCGGTCTTCGTAATCCCGGGGGGCATGGAGCAGGAGGTCGGCGGCGCTGAACAGGCCCAGGCGTTCCAGCTTGCGGACCAGCACGGGGCCTGCACCCTTGAGCTCGCTCAGGGGTGAGGCTAGTTCCCTCAGGAACATTCCGGGTACTCCTGCCTGTCTGTCCCCAGTGTTTCGATCATCGTTGCTCCATCGCAATCAGGTTTCCAGGATCACCGGGTTACCTGTTCCCGGTTCTTCCAGGGTCGATTGTCGGCTCAAACCCATTATTGCGTCAACGGTCGAAGGATGCTAGCATGGCCCATGCCCTCCGACCCTTCATTCATCGCTGGTGTTGGCCTTTTAAGCGCACTATCCACCATATTCCTCGGGCTGGCTCTGGCCGTGGCCATACTGGCGCTTCTGCGCCTGGGTGACGGAAAAGGCGCGAACCGCGTATCCCTGATCATAGTCTTCAGCAGTTTTGCCATAGCCGCCGGGGCCTGGGTCTTTGTGCTTGCTGCCAGGAACAGCCTTGGTCTGCCCGCTGTGCAGTGGTACGCCCTGGCAGGCCTGCTGATCGGCCTGCTCGGCGGCTTGCTGCCCCGGCTTGTGGGCATCCCCGTACTTACCCTGGCAGTGCTGGCAATGATCCTTGGCGCGTCCGAGGTCTCGGCCTGGCATCCCTGGCAGGCGGGGCTTACGGTAGTGGAGCTGAAGGTGTTTGCGGCTGATCAGGATGGCAGCCTCTGCGGTCTGTCCATGGCTGACCGTAACGCAGTTCCGGTGCTGCAGAACCTGAGGCTGGCTCCTGGACCCCTGGTATTGAGTATCGATGTGCTGGCCATTGAAGGACCCTTGGCCTTCTTCTTCGGTTCCCGGCATTACCGCCTGGCACGTCTTGGGGTCGACGAGACCGTACCGGTCAGCGGCTCCGCCAACGGCACCGCCAACGGCAGAGCGCCTGTGCAGGCCGGCGCGACAGGTAGTGCCCCGGCGGTCCACATTTTTCCGTTCAGGCGGGGCATCCTGGATGGCGACGGCAGCGGCAGCCCCGTAACCGGCTTTCTTGGCATATCTCGCCTGAACCTGAACTCCGATCCTTTGCCGGCGGAGGACCTGGCCCAGGGCAGCTATATCCTGCAGGCCGACGGAAGCCTGGCCAGCATCATCCGTTAGCACTGGCCGCTATCTGCCGACGGTGTCAGCCGCTGGAAAGGCCTGGGACAGGCGGCTTATGGCCTCGTCTATGGTAGTTCGTGGACAACCGAAGTTCAGCCGCGCAAAACCATCTCCGCCGGAGCCGAATCGGGAACCTGCGTCCAGCCATACTCCGGCCTTGTCCACCAGAGCACGGTGCACATTGCCCTGGAGCCCGACGCCCCTGAATTCCAGCCAGGCCAGGTAGGTACCCTCGCATGGATACACATGGAGTCCGGGCGCCAGTATGGT
>JAVEXH010000405.1:0-3288 GCA_034004175.1 Spirochaetia bacterium | reverse complement strand
GGAATCACGTGGAGTACTTCCCGGTCCATCGGTATGACTACTGCCCGGGCGGCTTCGATTACCCTGTCTATGTCGGACTGGCTGATCTCGCGACCTTTGCCCGTATCGGCCACCACACCCCTGGAGTTGATACCTTCTACATTGGCACCGGCCACACCGACAAAACAGACCTTTGCCTCCCGGCCGGACATGAGCTCCGCAGACTCCACCGCCTTGGCAACAGACTGCAAGGTAGCCTCGATATTGACAACGACTCCTTTGCGCAGCCCGGTGCTTGGCGCGACGCCGACCCCGGTGATTTCCAGGACTCCGCTTTCATTGTATTCGCCGATCACGGCGGAGGTCTTGGACGTACCAATGTCCAGACCCACTATTATTTGTTCACCCAGAGACGGCCTCCTTTGTCCGGTAAACGAACGTGTCGCTTCTGAGATCCAGTTCGCTGATGGTAGAGCTCAGGCCCCTTCCTTCGACGACGTCCAGGACGAGCATCATAGACTTGAGCAGTTCCGGGTTCAATACCGGACGCAACCTTACCGGAAGACGGTAATTTGCGGGATACAACAGTATTTCAGGCAGGGAACCTTCCCTGGCTATCATGCGGATTTCCGATATTGCCCGAACCAGGGCAGGTTCGGCCACCGAGACATCGGCAAGGGAGGCCAGAAGGACTGCAAAGGGTCCACCGAGGCTAATGCCATAATGCAAGCCACGGATCTCCACGCCGGAGATCACCGGTAGATCCCTGGTTCCCGGATAGTCACTCGCTGGCGCAAAAACCACCGAAGCAGCATCAACACAATGGGCTTCCATGCGGCCGGAGGCTGCCCGTGCATATACAACAGCGACAGGGATGCGTTCATCCACCGTGACAACCAAACGGTTCGGAAAGACCAGCCGGGCCTCTGCCATGGCAACTCTGGGATGAGCCATCAGATTTGCCGCAATGGTACCCGTGTCAACAGTAAAGAAATGCGCTTTTTCAGGCAGGCCCGACCAGGCACGGGCTTCGTCAGCACTGAGGGTAAGCCCCCCTTGCAGCGAAATGTCCCGGATCTGGGTCAGCGGCAGAACCAACAGGAAGGCCAGCAGGGCAAAGGCAACCAGACCTGCAACTACGGCCAGTACAATCCGCACTGCAGCCTCGGCCTGGGGTTCTGTCATCAGACGGCCTTCCCGCCGACCGGCCGATGAAGTTTCCCGGGATCCTGTCCGAGGTTCTGTCGATTCAGTACCTGCACGCCAGGCATAATCCCGCTCGTACAAGGCTAGTTCAGCCATGATCAACATGCCCTTCCGGCGCGTCCACAGCCGCGCCATTTCTTGATACGTTGTAAATGAAACCACCTGCAGCAGCCACTGACAGGAGCGAAGAGCCACCGGAAGAGAAGAACGGCAAAGGGATGCCCGTTGCCGGCGCCACGCCCGAGACCACCATCACATTGATCAGGGTCTGTATGGCAAGGTAGCAAGCCATACCGAATGCTGTATACGAACGATAGGCGTCCGTTGCCCTGAAGGCAGTCGCGAAGGCTCTCTGGATCAGCAACACCCACAAGCCGGCAAAAAACAGAACCCCGGCAAAACCTGTCTCTTCTGCCCAGGCAGCAAAAACAAAATCGGATTGAACCTCAGGTATGCTGCGAACTTTGAGTGTACCCTGTCCCAGGCCCTTGCCCCACCAGCCACCAGCCCTGATGGCCCGCAGGGATGCATTCACCTGATACGACAGATCGGCAGGATCCAGTTTCGGTGCCAGGTAGGCCAGAACACGCCTGAGCCGATAATCGCTGGTAAGCACCGTAAGCGAAACTAGAGGAATACCTACTGATCCGAGAGCCGCAAAAAACACCAGCGGGACATTGGCGATCCAGAACATGACAACAGCCAGTATCCCTATCAGCAAAGCGCTTGAAAAATCGTTCTGCAACAGGACAATGCCAACCCCTGCGAAGGCAACCAGCAAGGGTGGAATGACACCATTTACCACATCGGAAAGACGGTCAGCCTTCTTGCTCAGGATATGGGCCAGATACAGGATTATCACCGGTTTGAACAACTCGGAGGGTTGCAGCATGAGGCCGGCAAACCCGAACCACCGGGACGCTCCATTCTTGGTTATACCCAGGACAGGAACAAAGGGAAGCAACAGCAACATCAAGGCACCGAGGGTCAGAATACCGATATTCTTTTTTATGTAATCCAGCGGAATGAAAGAACAAATACCGAAAACAGTTGCAGCAGGTACGAACCAGAGCAACTGGCGCAGGGCAAAGTAGCCGGGCAGCTTGTCTATGGACAGGGCAAAGCCGTAGGATGCCGAGTAAAGGTTTGCCAGCCCTATACCTCCAAGGAGGAAGAGGACAGCGAGCATCACCGTGTCTCCGCCGGCCCGTGACAAAGGCCGTTCCATGCTGAACCCACCCACGTTTCTCTTCCTTCCTACTGTATCTTCAAAGTCGACAGGGCGATGATTGCGAACAAGCCGCCCAGTATCCAGAACCTGGCCACCACCTTGGTCTCTTTCCATCCGGACAACTCGAAATGATGATGCAAGGGAGCCATGCGGAAGATCCGCTTGCCCTTTGTGGCTTTGTAATACAACACCTGCATGATCACCGATGCTTCTTCCAGTATGAAAACCCCGCCAACCACAAAAAGCAGGACTTCTTTCTTCACTATCAAGGCCATCACAGCCAGAATACCGCCCAGACTCAGGGAACCCACATCACCCATGAAAATTTCCGCTGGATGGGCGTTGAACCACAGGAAACCAACACAGGCACCAAGCAAGGCAAGGCTGAAGACCGTCATCTCCCCGGCTCCACGCACATAGGGAATGCCTAGATACTCGGACCAGTCAGCCCGCCCGGATAGATAGGTCAGCAGTGAGAAAGCTATTACAGCCATGATCACCAGACCCGTAGCAAGCCCATCCAGGCCATCTGAAAGGTTTACCGCATTGGACCAGCCCACCATATAGACCACAGCCAGAGGTATCCACATGACACCGAGATCAACCACAGCATTCTTGAAGAAAGGCAGGTACAATTTGGTAGTGTCCGGTGTAGGATACAGATACAAGGCCATAGCCACAGCAAAAGCCACGATGAACTGACCAATCAGCTTGGTTTTAGCCGACAGGCCGTCCGAGTTCGTGCGTTTTATCTTGAGCCAGTCGTCCATGAAGCCCACAGCTCCAAAACCAGTCATGGCACCCAGGCAGATCCAGGTATAACGATTGCCCCAATCCACCCATAGGATGGTAGCCGAGGCCACCGAGGCCAG
>JAVEXH010000404.1:0-3299 GCA_034004175.1 Spirochaetia bacterium | reverse complement strand
CAGGGATATCAGGTTCAGGATGATGAAGCTCACCGGGCCGATCACTGCCACCCAGAACAGGTCCATGGTGGCCATCATCAGGAGCCACCAATGGGACACCGTGATATGCACAAGCTTGCGGCTGGACGCAGGGGTAACCAGACCTCGCCTGAGAAGGATTCCGGCCACGGTGATGGCACTGAAAATTCCTGCATAACTAGCCGCCAGACCAAACAGATTCAGTCCCATCTTCCATTCCTCCAGATAGCGCATGGTTGCACCTGTGCCAGCTCCTGCAGTCGCATCAGGTAATTATGCCAGTAAGTATTTCCCTGGTGATCGCATACAGCGGCGGCACCCCTTCCTGGGGTGTCAGCCTGGCAGAAAGGCTTTCTCCGGTCGCAAGGGGCGCATCGGAAACATAGTAGTAGAAGCGTTTGACAGCCCCGGCCCGGAGCACACCCAACTGTTCCGACTCCAGGATCGCGCGCCAGTAGTAGGCACCTTCCATCTCCAGCCCCACGCAGGCCCATACGCGACGGTAGAAGTTAAGCATACGCTGGTTCTGAAGCAAGGTACCGCGGACGGTCAGCAAGGGACCCTCTATCACCCTGCGCCCCGGCAAGGCAGCACGCAGGCGTTCCATGGCACCTGAATCCACCGGGGGAAGCGGCTGGAAGGCATCACCGGCTTGTTCTATGAAAGCATTGGGTGCCAGCACATCCCCACGCTGGCCTTCCAGTGCCCCAGCCTTGCCGAGTACGGAAATACTTCTGACATTGCGTCCAAACAGCATGAGCAAGTTGCGCATGATCTCCTCGGCCTGCTCGCCGAAGGCGTAGTCGATATTGACAATGAGGCTGTTGCCTCCGCAGGAGCCAACCTTGACCCCGGGGTCTATGGGACTGCGGCATACCCGGGACGGGTCGATCAACTGCACCTGGATGCCGGTGGTCATGGTTTCTGGAACCCTGATCACGCCGCAGGCCGCCTCCGATTCGATGACGCGGTCCACCCGGCGCGGATCGTCCCTGAACCAGTCCCTGGCTAGATAATATACTTCGTCCTGGCTCTGGTCCCAGCCACCCGAGCGCCTGCCGGTAGCGTCGGCCCAGGACAGGATCTCGTCGGCATGTTCCACAAAGAAAGGATTCAGGCAGTTTGAAACCGAATGGGTGTTGGATGACACGATGTGGACCGCCAACTCATCGGGGAAGTCTGCCGGGCTCGATCCTATGGCCTGCCTGGCAGCCTCGCCGATCCGGGCCGTCCAGCGCTCGGACAGCGAAGCGTTGTAGTTGGTCACCTGCTTGCGCACATCCACCGAATATGCCTGTCGGTGAAAGACTATGTCACGGATCCGGTCCACCGTCCGGTCTGGCCAGATTCGCTTGATGGATGCCAGTTCTTCGGCACTGAAGGGCAACCTGACCATGAACTCGTCATCATCCCCGCGGGCATCGACCGGCAGATTGCAGCGACTTGAAAGGGCCAATATCTGTTCGGGATGATTCAGCCGGTACCTGATCTTGCGGGTCTCAACCGAAAAGAGACAGAGGCAGGTTACAAAATCCAGCAGGTCCGACAGGCCGGACCGGACAAGGACCATGTCCTTGCCGGGCATCATCCGGTACACGAAGCGGCGCCTGGCGTCGGTGGCGACCGGCGGGAAGAGCAGATCCGGGCTGGCATAGACCGAAGGCAGGTTGTCGGTAAGGAGGAAGACAAAGGTCTCCAGGGTGTTGTCCGGCAGGCGCCTGGCAGCGTAGGCCAGGGCATCGAAGTCTATTACAGAATGATCGTTGGACCTGCGGTGCAAGGCGGGGGCCAGATTCCGGTACAGGTCGACAAAACGGCGTATTTCAAGGTGACCAAGGGCAACCCCCCGGACTATCTCGGCCAGGAACAGGTCAAAGGCGTCGAAAATGCCAAGACTGTCCCGCAACTTTGCACCAAAGGCCTGGGCAAAGGCCCGGGATTCAGACAGCAGGGTCCTGAAATGTTCGCCTGGTATCTTGAAACACGCACTAGCCTCCAGGGTCCGGACACCGTACGAGCGCGGGGTACCAAAGACTCCGGACTGTTCACCGAAGATGGTGCCAGGCTCAAGCACATTCTTCCTGAACCAGGGAGAGCGCTCCATATCCAGGGATTCTGCCGAACCGGAAAGCAGAAGGTACACCGAGTCGTCTCCGGCATCACCCTGGGTAAAGATCATCTCGTTGTCCACAAGGTCTACCTTGCGTCCTTCGGCCAGCAATTGTTGCCGCGTCGGCGCGGACAGATATCTGAAAGGAACTATGGTGGCAAGAAGGGTACCGGCCAGTTCAGGCCCTGATCCTTCAAAGGTTTCGATTTTCATCCCCCCACGATAGTCTTTTTCGACTTTTTTCGCCATATTTATCTCAGGTTCACCGCGCGGAATTGCCATGAGGATACCGCGCAACGGATGCCGTCACAGGATCCGCACAGAAGCCACGCAATGGAGGAACAAAATGCCACAGATCAGACCAGAGGACATGGAGAGACTAAGGCAGGATGCCATAGACTCCCTTACCTCTGCCTTCGCAGGCAACATCATCAGCATGGAAGAATACGAGCGCCGCGCAGGCCTTGCCAGCCTTGCCGAACTCCCGGAGGCCCTGGACGAGATCATAGCCGACCTGCCTGCAACCAGGCCCAGGCAAGCTACAACAGGCCCGGCACAACGCCGGTCAGCCAGGGACGTACCGCAGGACACCTATTACCATCGACAGCCCTTACGTGACCTGAGCAGCGCGCCTCCCCTTACCACCGGTTGTGTAATGGGAGACCGGAACCTCACCGGGAACTGGCTTACCAGCAACAAAGTCTCATCCTTCACTGTCATGGGTTCGACCAAACTGGACCTGCGTGACAGCGAACTACCCCTGGGGCCAATCAATGTCGAAGTCTTCACACTCATGGGAGAGACGAAGATCATCGTGCCCCCTGGCCTGCCGGTGCGCATGAACGCCTTTGCCTTCATGGCCGAAAGCACCGCCCACAGGAGCGTGAACCAGCAGGTCCACGGTGCCGAGACCTGGGTGGAGATTTCAGGTTTTGTAATGATGGGATCGGTCGTTGTAAAGGCCATGGACTGAAGTCCAGGGCCTTCCACACACTTCCCGGCAGGCTGTCTGAACAATCGCAGGTGCGATGTTCAACGGCCTGCTGGATCTTGTCTATAGCTTTCTAGATCTTGTCTATCAGCATGGAGCATTTGCCCGATGGTATGGGCAGGGTCTTTTTCTTCTTGCCAAGCACATTGATGGTGAAGTAATACAACTTCTCTGATTCCA
>JAVEXH010000403.1:0-3303 GCA_034004175.1 Spirochaetia bacterium | reverse complement strand
CTGGATGAGAAAAAACAACGCAGCAATGGGGTCGCAGGGCTGATAAAGGCCGCTGCTTTCAGCAAAGTGATAGTAAGCCACATCGGAACCAATCCGGAAACCCAGCGCCAGATGAATGCCGGCGAACTGGAAGTAGTCCTTGTCCCGCAGGGCACCCTTGCCGAGCGGATCAGGGCTGCCGGATGCGGTCTGGGCGGTATCCTCACCCCCACTGGCGTAGGTACCGAAGTGGAGCAGGGCAAGCAGAAACTTCTGGTGGCAGACAAAGTCTGGTTGCTGGAAGAAGCCTTGCCCGGTGATGTAGGTCTCATCAAGGCACGCAAGGCTGACAAGGCCGGGAACCTTGTGTATTCAAAAACAGCACGGAACTTCAATCCGCTGATGGCCATGGCCTGCAAACTGGTCATTGCCGAGGTGGAGGAGCTTGTTGAAATCGGTGAAATCGACCCTGACCATGTGCATACCCCGAACATTTTCGTGGATTACATTGTCGTGTCCGGAGAGGGGAGCAAGTCATGATCGAATATGTGGAAAACAAGGAAAACATTGCCCGCAGGATCGCGCGTATCTTCAAAACCGGTGATGTCGTAAATCTAGGCATCGGCTTGCCGACCCTGGTTGGCAACTTTGTTCCGGAAGATGTCACGGTCATACTGCAGTCCGAAAATGGTCTGATCGGTCTTGGCCCTGCGCCTGCACCAGGCCAGGAAGACAAGGACCTGACGAATGCCGGCGCCATGCCGGTAAGCATACTGCCTGGTGGAGCCTATTTCGACTCCGCGACCAGTTTCGGCATCATCCGTGGTGGCCATGTGGACTATACCGTGCTTGGTGTCCTTGAGGTGGACCAGGAAGGCAATCTGGCCAACTACAAGATCCCCGGCAAGATGGTTCCCGGCATGGGAGGAGCCATGGATCTGACTACCGGTTCACGGGTGGTCATAGCCGCTACCACACACCTTGAAAAATCCGGAGCGTCCAAATTGAAGCGCAGGTGCAGCCTTCCCCTGACGGCTGTGCGTGAGGTGGATATCGTAGTCACCGATGTCGGCTACTTCGAGATCCTGGGTGGCAAATATTACCTGCGCGAATATTTCGAGCCCTATACTCCGGAATGGATCATGCAGCATACCGACGCGGAGATCGTAGTCGGGGAAGACTGCAAAGTCTGCTGCTGCTGATGGATCCAGCCTTAGACTTTGAACCGCTGTATCCTGGTGCTTACCCTGTCTATGGCTCCCTGGTTGGTCTCCACCATGGTGGTCACATCCGCAAAGGCCGCGCTGATCCTTTTTACATCAGTGCTGATCCTCTGCATTTCGGTTTTTACCAGGGATGACAGGTGGTTCAGCCGCCGCATGCCATCCACCAATGAGCTGGCACTGTCTGTCATCTCCCTGGCACCGGATTTTACTGTTTCGGTCACCCCGTTGATGGTGGTAATGCCATCCAGGACCTGCTTCGAGCCTTCACTTTGCTCACGGAGGGCGTTCCGGATCTCATCCTGAAAGCTGTTTACAATATCTATCCGGGATGAGACTTCGTCAAAGCCACGGGATGCATCCCCTGCTGCAACCACTGCCTGATCTATGGTCGCTTTTACTTCCCTGAGCCTGGTTCCGATATCCTTGGACTGCAGGGCTGATTTTTCGGCAAGACTGCGGATCTCGTCGGCTACCACGGAGAAGCCTGCTCCTGATTCGCCTGCATGTGCAGCTTCGATGGCTGCGTTCATGGCCAGGAGATTGGTCTGGCTGGCTATGGCAGCTATCATCTTGTTGGCATCCAGAAGAAGTCCGGACATTTCGGCAACCTTTCCGATAAGCACGTTTGCCTGGACTATCTTCTGTTTTCCTTCGCCGGCGGCACTGCCAAGGGCTAGGTAATGGCTGTCTACCTGCTCCACACTACCGGTGACCGACCGGATGTTGGCTATCATCTGTTCTATGCCGGCCCCCGATTGGGTTACTACCGCAGCCTGCTCGTTTATCACCTGATGAAGGTTCTCTATGTTTTTGCCTATGGCTTCTATGGACGAAGATGACGATTCGACCGCCGTGGCTTCATCCTGAACCGTGTGGTCTATGCCGCCGACAGCCTCTCCTATCGCTTCCATCTCGCTGCGCATCAGAGCGGTCCTGTCGGTCAGGTCCTCGCTCACCGAGGCGAGGGTAGCCATGGCGTCGCTTATCTCGGCTATCATGGTTCTCAGGGATTTCGTGTAGCCGTTGAAGGCGTCCGAGAGGGATCCCAGGGCGTCGAAGTTGAGTATGCCGGCCCTCGCGGTCAGATCTACCTGCTGTTCGGCAGACAGCTCCGAAATGCGATCCCTCAGGACACTGGTCTGCAACCTGTCTTCACGACGTGACAGACTTGTCATCAGCATGGCAATCATGGAAATCACGGCCCCCACCAGCGTCATGGCGGGCACAGGATTGGTCAGTCCCTGCAGACCCGGATTCCTGAGGATGAAGTATCGCGCTGCGTAGGCCAGATGGATGACCGCGACAGCAATGGCGGAGAACATTGTTATCATGTCCCGGGATTCCGCAAAACGGTCCCGTTCACCCGGCCAGATGTTTTCCATGGACAGTGACTTCTTTGGTTCCAGCAGCATCAGGTTGATGACAAGGGCATTCAGGGTGGCGGACAGCAAGCCACTGGAGATCTTGAAGGCCAGAGCCCAGCTCAGCGGGGTTCCTCCGGGACCCTTCCAACCGTTCAGACCGTAGAAGGTCAGGGTACCCAGGGTCCAGAAAACCACCGTGATGAGTATGAGCATCCAGGGGACACCCAGGGCTGCACGCCTGGCTGCGGCATAACGGGTCTTGTCTTCCCTGTCAGGGTTCACCAGGAAGCGCTGGAGCGGTGAAAGCAGTTTTCTGACGGTGATGATCATTATCACCTGCATTACCCCCAGGAGTCCGAAGACCATGGGCTTCTGTATGGCCAGGCTGATGCGCCTGGCTGCAGGTTCGTCCATGGTAGTGTTGAACAGATTGGTGAAGACTTCGCCGAGAACCAGGGTAATCACCGGAATCACGAGCAGCGAACCAGCAATGGCCAGGATGAAGGATCTCTTCGTTTTCACAATCATGAACTCCCGGTGTTGGATTGGTGATGGATCTAGGTACGGATTCCTCCAGAAAAGGCTATGGAGAAATTATAGATACCACCTCAGGACTTGTCCAATCGGCGCTCAGACACATGAAAGAACCCCGGATGATTTCCGGGGTTCCTGTGATAAGAGGATGGTTCTGGTTGGCAGGACATGAGGCCTGTGAAGGGGCAACATGACGGCAA
>JAVEXH010000402.1:0-3319 GCA_034004175.1 Spirochaetia bacterium | reverse complement strand
GTCCGCGGTATACCATACGTCGCTCAGAGACAAGATGGATGTACCTGAAACCTTGAGCATGGTCTTGGCAAACTCGCTGTCTGTCAGCCCCATGGAGCCTGCGATCTCGGAGTCAGTGGCTGGCCGACCAAGCTTTGCTTCCGTCTCTACTATGGCCTCTTCAATTTCCTTGGATTTCTGCCGTACGGATCGTGGCACCCAGTCGATACTCCGTAATTCATCGAAAATGGCGCCTCGTATCCTGGTAACCGCATACGTTTTGAACTTGACATTCTTGTCCGGGTCATACTTGTCTATGGCATCGATCAGACCAAAAACACCAAAGCCGACAAGGTCGTCAAAGTCTACGGAATGTGGCATAGTCGCCGCCACCTTGCCAGCAACGTACTTTACCAAAGGAGCATATTGCTTGATGAAGGATTCCCGTATAAGCGGATCTTTTTTCTTTTTGTACGAAACCCAGAGTTCCTCTTCGCTGTGGTGCTCCAGCAGGGGATTATTCATATATTATGGCCCTTTCTGGTCTCTTCGCAATAAGGTCTGCACGGCTTTGGCAAGGGCAGCCGGATCAGCCCCATTGGTCTGTCCAGCACCTGATATGGTTTCTGGATTGAAACCAGCCGGTTCACCACTTTCACCAAGGTCTGGAGCGATTGAAAAGGCATCGCTTAATCCATCCAGATCGGGTAACACATCCAGCTGATCCAGGGATACAATCGGCCTCAGGTGTTTCGCATCGGCTTGGCTGGACACTGATCCCTCATCCATCAAACCACCGCTGCTTATATCCCTCACCTCCTGCTCAAGAGTGCCTGTCTCAGGACCACGCTGGACCTGGCTGTAAACCTCGGCATCAGGATCGGTATAATTCTCTGCGTCCGTGGAATTACGCACTGCAGCTGCGATATCACCCTGATCCAGATAATCAACGCTCTCCACAGGAGTTGCACCACTATCGGATTCTTCACCGGGAAGAACTATATCCACCACCCGGCCAGTCTGGGAGGTCAGCACCGCAGGACCATCATCAAACAACTCCGGAAGATAGCGGCGGAACAGCATGATTCCCAAGTAGGTAAGAGCAGCGAACAGGACCCCAAAAACAATTGCCCTGAGCACAAGCGTACCCAGGGGAATGCGTGAGAACCCGGCTACGATCATTGAAAGGGCGAGAGCGCCGAGTCCCACCCCGGCGGACACGCGAATACTCGAGTCCACCGTAACTTTCCCTCCCATACGCCGAAAGATTAAGGCATAAGCCCTTGTCTCGTCAAGCTTTGCCGAACAGCTTCCGTATCATGCGTGCAATCCCCGGTTCATCGGTAAAATCGTTCTTTTCGATCCTCCCCACCAGATGCTGTACAGATATGGCAGCCTTTGATTTCGGATCCTGCACCATGAACGGCCGCTGCTTCAGTACCGAGGATTGCACGATGGGGTCTTCGTAGACACAGCCAAGATATTCAACCTTCAAATTCAGGAATTGTCCGGAGATATTGATGATGCGTTCTGCCACCTTGCGACCTTCAGTGACATTCTTGACGCGGTTTACCACCAATTTAAGCCCGATATTGAGGTTTTCAACCTCCGTGGCAATGATCTTTATTATTCCGTAGGCATCGGTGATGGCTGTTGGTTCCGGAGTGGTTATGATGATTGCGTCATCCGCGGCTGCTATGAAGGACAGGACATTGCTGGATACGCCCGCACTGGTATCGATTATAATGATATCCGCATTGGAAAGGGTGTACAACTCCGAAATGAAACTTTGACGCTCTTCCTCATTCAAGTTGGCTATCTTGGAAAAACCGGAGGCTCCGGCGATCATCTGGATGCCGTACTGGGTATCCACCATGATCTCACGCATGGTTTTCTGCTTGCGGATGACATGGTACAGATTGAACTTCGGAATTATGTCCAGGAGTATGTTGACGTTGGCTAGCCCGAGATCTGCGTCCATGATGATGACCCGTTTGCCAAGCCTGGCGTAGGCAATAGCCATATTTACCGACATGTTTGTCTTGCCGACGCCACCTTTGCCACTAGCTACAGTTATTACCCTGGTTTTTTTGGCAACCGGAACCGCAACAGGTTTGGCCTTCATGAGTTCCCGGAGCTTCTGTGCCTGGTCTTCCATATTGTTACTCCACTGGATTCAGTTCTACGATGGTTCCGGTTTGGCCGGAACGAGATGGCTTATCCTATTTCGGTCTGAGGGAAACAGAGCCATACCTCTCTTCTAGTTTCGGTCGATTCAGCCTGAAACCTTCGAGATTCATTAAAAAACGCAGCGGATGAGCAGTTTCAATGTCGATGGGTACACGTTGACCATCGGTTATCCAGGCTACAGCCTTGCCTTTTTCGGCCAAGGCAGAGAGTACATTGCCGACCCGGCCGGTTTCGTCCAGTTTTGTAACCACTACGCCCCGATACCGGAAGGGCTCGAACTGCCTGAATACATCATACATATCCTGGGTCTTGGTGGTGGCTGCAACGGCCAGGTAGACTTCCGCTGAGGGCCCGCAGGCATCAAGCAACTGCTGCATCTCCGCCAGCCGTACCGCATCCCGTGGACTTTTACCTATCGTATCAACCAGGATCAGATCGGTCTCCCTGTACATTGCAATGGTCTGCCTGAGATCCTGGGCCGTCTCCACGCTGGATACCGGCAGGCCCATGATGCTGCCGTAGGTTTCTATCTGCTGCAAGGCACCGATCCGGTAATTATCTATGGTTATCATACGCACCGACTGTACCGGCGTCTGCTCTATTCCCAGTTTGTGCATGGCCGCCAGTTTGGCTATGGTCGTAGTCTTGCCTACCCCGGTAGGTCCGACCAGAACCACGATGCGCGGTTTGGACTCCCTGGGGGCTTGAGGCAAGCCGATACGGTCACCGATCCATACCACCAGAGCTTCTTCTACAGAATCATAATCATCCAGCTCATCCAGACTGAACTCCGAACGTGCCCGGGCTATCAATTCGCTCCGGTAGACAGATGAAAAATCGTTCTCCTCAAGCAACTGATCCAGTCTGGCAAGAGTCGGATGTTCGTTGTCGCGGGCAGCCGTTCTGGTGGCTCCGTCAGCAACAAAATCCTTCAGGGAACGTACTTCTGACAGAACTTCCTGCAGGGCCTTTTCCTGGTTCATGCGTTCAAGCAACCGTCGTTTTTCATCTTCGACATCAACCCGCTTCTTTTCGCTTTCCTTGTTGGCATCGTCTTTGAGGTAAAAGGTAATTTCAACTCCCTCTCGGGTAAAAAGTCCAAGGAATCCACCTGAGCGTATCATGCGGTGACTAAGCACCTGAGCCGCAT
>JAVEXH010000401.1:0-3319 GCA_034004175.1 Spirochaetia bacterium | reverse complement strand
GTCTGGTATGTTCCTGTCATCAAGGCCATACCACCCTTGGGCGATATTTCCTGGGCTGAGACAAATTCCTGCAGGCTTGAGAGGGTAAGATCGACACCTGCCACTCCATAACCCCGGGGCAAGGCAAACGAGGCGGTTATGCCTGGTTGCTTCAGGGAGTTGAACACATAGGGTTCTGAAAGAACGGCCGTAGGGTGTCCAAGCGCTGTTTCATACCATAGCCGTGTCCTGGGATCGTAGCTGAAATCCGTTTCGGTACGGCTGCCAAGGCTCCTGTCGTCGAGGTCGAGGAAAGTCCAGTGCTGTACCCGTGAATCATCCTTGCCGGTGATGGTCCGCAGTATCCAGTGCGTATTTTCCGGTGCAGCATGTGCGCTGGTGATCGCAGGATTACCTGCTGCCTTGATCAACTGGAAGAAGGTACCATCCTCCAGACCCAGATAGGCAGAATAAAACGCCGGCTGGTCGCTCAGCAGACGTGAAAACAGCGTACGTGCCGGGTGGTCAAGGCCACTGCCTGTTACTCTGGCGTCCACCCCGGGAATGAGGGCCGCCATTGTGGATAGCTGCATGGCCGGCTGCAGGAGCGATATGGTGCGTTCCCGGGCAGCTCGGCTGGTGGTGTCAAACAGATTTTCTGCAGATTCCATGGCGGCTTGCCGGGATACGGAGAGTATCATGCTTACCGTGGAGAAGGTCATGGCGCCCATTATCAGGAGAACGCTGCCGACAACCGAAATATGGAACCGTACTTTCTTTTTTCCCCTGATCAAACGCAGCATGCCCATAGTGTACATCAGGGTTACGGGCAATACAAATCAACAGCTACCGGAAAAGCCGGGTAATGCCGAGGTTCAAGGTGAAATCGACTCCGTTGTTGGTCAGGGCATCTTCTTCCATGTAGGCCTGGATCAGGTAGTGTCCTGATCTCCTCCGCAGACCGAATTTCAGATTGGTCTGGGGTAAGCCGAGCTGGTCCCCGATCTGTCCCAGATTGTTTCCCGTGATGATGTCGGCATGCATGGACGGGCTTTTCAGGTTGCCTTGCAGCAGGAGCGAAAGTCTGTGGTTGATTGCATATTCAAACGCGACGATGGCCTGGGCAAAGGCTGTCCCGGTGTCCGGGGCGGCATTTGGTTCGGTCAGGGCCAGGGTAAGGCCGGCATTGAGGTACACGCTGAAACGCCTGTGCGGGTTCAGGTCGACGAGGGCAGCCAGAGCCAGATCCGTTCCTTCTGAGCCACTCAGGGCCTCGAATGAACCGGTTGGCACTTTGAGGCCCCCGGAGATGGCAAGAGCCCAGAGCGGTGCATCCACCAGGGTGGCGGTAGCCCAGAGATCCAGGTCTCCGAAGGATATCCGCGGCCGGTCCAGGAAGAAGTGGTAGCCCTCGGTGCTGGTGTAATCCACAAACACATCATTGGTAGGATAATACTCCCTTCCGGCGTTCGGAAAGCCGAACAGCCCGTGGAAGGCTTCTACTGACCAATCCAGGATACCGCCACCATAGGCTATCAGCCGCATCGTTGCCCCCAGCTGGATGCGCGGTGAAGGGTACCAGCGGCCGTTGGCTTCCAGACTCAGGTTCTCGAAATCCGCATGTCGTGTGGGTATCTCGTCATCAGGGTCCACATAAGAGGTCAGGAATTCCTGGCTCAGGTACGTGGACAGACCCAGTGAGTACCTGGCATCAGTGGGGTGGCGAGCAGCCATGCCGGGCAGGTTGAGGAAGATCAGGAAATGGGGGCTGAAGCCTGTGCCGTTGAATGGCCCCTTGTCGGCCATGCTCATGGAGGCTGAGGCTTTGCTGAAGTAATTGCCGGTTGCTGGATTCTCCCCGGAAAGGGCATCATCGGACCAGGCAGGACAGAGCACAACCAGAGTCAGGGCAAGGATCAGCGGAGTCAATCCGCGATACCGCGGGATGATCCTGGTGGTACGCGCCCCGCCCATCAGAAGGCCCCGGTTATCCTGCGCTGTAGCGGTGAAGCCATCGGGTTTCCGCCCCGTCTACGATCTTTGCGTGCTTGCCTTTGCGGTCGGTGAAGATACCAAAGTCTTCCCTGTCCACCACAAAACACTGTTCCCAGCCGGCAAAGCGTGCGGCAAAGCGGGACAGGGAGGCATACAAGGCGTCGGCTTCCTCCGGTGTTCCCAGGCGCTTGCCGTACGGGGGGTCGGTGATGATGAATCCGCGGTCCGAGAAGGGAGCCGCCTCCTCTGCCCTGGCGCGGAAGAAGCGTATCCTGTCGCCCACTCCGGCCAGCCCGGCGTTGGCCAGGGAGGCGTCGAGGGCTGCCTGATCGGCATCGGAACCGGCTATGAGCACCTCGCGGTCCATATTCACCCTGCTCCGGGCCTGTTCCTTGGCCAGTTCAACATCCCGGGGGCTTCCCTCCGGCATGGTTTCCCAGGAGAAGTTCCGGCCCAGGCCCGGGGCTATGTCAAAAGCGTACAGGGCTGCCTCGATCGGTATGGTGCCACTGCCGCAGAAGGGATCATACAGCGGGAAGGACCGGCGCCAGCCGGTCATGAACAGTATGGCCGCTGCAACGCTTTCCTTGAGGGGAGCCTCGGTCGGCCGCTTGCGGTAACCCCGGCGTGACAGAGCCTCTCCGCAGAGGTCAAGCTCCACCGTGGCCTGGTCGTTGTCCAGGCGCAACCGGGCTATGGCCTTGCGGCCTGTCTCGGGCATCCTGTTCACCTTGTAGAGTCTGCACAGCCTGTCATAAGCCGCTTTCAGGCTTATGGACTGTATCGAGGTCTGGGCCGACAGCCTGGATCGCAGGGATCTGGCCTTCTCGACGACCAGCTGGTCGTTCCTGCCTACCCATTGTTCCCAGGGCAGCTGCCTCACACCCTCGAACAGCTGGTCAAAGTCGCCGGCAGGAAAGACCCCGGCCACCAGGAACAGCCTGTCGGCGGTTCGCAGCCCGACAAGGGCTTTGGCCAAAGTCGTCTGGTCGGCCATGAAATCGACCCGGCCCGCCCTTTTGTCCAGAGGTGGCAGGCCGAGATGTTTCAATTCGTCGGACAATACCCGTTCGGTGCCGACAGTGCAGCTTGCTGAAATACGCATGATGGATGCCATTTCGTCAGTATGACGTTCCAGCAACCTCTTCTGCAAGGCGTTTCATCGGCACGCTGCAATTTTCAGCCTTCAGTCTGCTTGACACGCCCACCCCATCTCGGTAGAATGCCACTCGCTTCGGGGGTGTAGCTCAGTTGGTAGAGCGCTTGAATGGCAGTCAAGAGGTCAGGGGTTCAATTCCCCTCACCTCCAGTTAGCAAACAAAAAGGCCGTCCTATTTGGACGGTC
>JAVEXH010000400.1:0-3353 GCA_034004175.1 Spirochaetia bacterium | reverse complement strand
GGGTCCGGTAGAAGCTTATTGCCCGTGGATAATACGGAGAATCGCCGACCACAGCATACAGAGCCGGGGCAGCCAGCCGCTCGTCCGACGGGCGCGGGCCTTCTGCAGCTACAGTCACCGAGGCCGGGATAGCTCCATCGGGATCGGCCAGTTGCAGCAAGCTACTCACCAGTTCATGGCCTATGGCAGCATGGATGGGTTTGCCGGTGACATCTGCCAGCTTGACCAAGGCCATGCCGGCGGATAGACCAGTCAGTGTGTCACTGTTTCCATCAGGCCCGGTGCGAAGGAAGAAGGAATCCTGGCCGGATTCCAGCAAGGCAGGTGCAATCACCTGGTCCACAAGATCAACAACCTTGGCCAGTGGATTTTCTGCATCCGTCAGATAGTTGCGTGCCTCGAGGTAGGCCTCGACAAGCCGTACCACCTGGGTAACATCAGCCTTGGAAAAATCGGCCTCCCCGGCGTAGCCCATGGCAGTCTGGGCCAGGGTAAACGGAGCCCGGTCGTACAGGAAGGATACAATGCCCGGGCGGTAGAACAGCTCGGGAGCCCTGTTCTGCACCAGGCGCTCCACTATCCGGACCTCTGCAAGGCTGGCCTCTTCGAACTCGGTCATGGCCCGGCTGGTCCGTCCTGCAAAGGGAACGCTCCGCCAGCTTACCTGGTCTATATGGATGGACCGGACCGACGATACCAGGGCAGCAGCCGAGTCGTAGCGCTCACGCCGCATGGCCTCGGCCATGTACAGCACAAACTCGGCTTCATCAAAGGCGGCGTTGCCCCGGGCATCGGTCCAGGTGGCCGCTGCCTGGTCAAACCGTCGGCCGGACACGCCAGCCCAGGCTTTATCCCGCCAGGAACCCAGTTCGCGGTTCCAGGATGCGGTATCCATGGGCTTCAGACTGAGATAGCCGGGAAGTGATGACACCGGAGCAGCAACCACTGGTGACACATAGAAAGGTGACAGAACACCGTTGCGGCTACCAAGGGCTATGAGATTCTGCTCCTGGCTGGTGCGTATGCCAGTTACCTGATATTCCACACCGGCAAGGCTGAGACGCACCGGAGCCTCGTCAGCGGGTGGCAGTGACAGGGCTCCCCTGGCAAGGTCAAAGCGCAGGGCTGCCGCAGAAGCCTTGCGCGGCGTCTTTACCGACCACTCGGTTTGTCCGTCCCCGTTCACGGTTACGCTCAGGGTCGACCCGTCGGCAAAATCAATGGCCACGCCCTTGTCCAGGGCACGATAGGCCGCAGGAGCCGATTCACGGACAGTGCCACCGGAATCGGTATACCTGAAAGGTTCCTTGGCCGAGAATGACAATCTGAGGCCGGTTGCGGCTATCTCTATCGACCTCAGGCCTTCACCTTCGCCTTCAGCCTCGGGCACGCCCTTTACCGAAACAGCACCTACGGTGAGGTTGAAGGGGCCGGCAGCGGGAAACTGCACGACGACAATCATGATGAATATGGCGATGTAGGCGAGGGTAAATAGTGCGGTTCTTGGCAGGGGTCCGTTTTTCATGACCCTTGGACTATAGCGATACTGGGCTCTTTGCGCAACGTCGCCATAGACACCTTGCAAGCCCGCCGCCATGTTGCGTAAGCATAAAAAAGCGGCTACCATGCGTAGTCCCGTACCCTGAAAACCCGGAGAAAGCGATGAAGATACGACCGGCGACGATCAAGGCCATCGCCACCCTGGCCGCCTCTTTTGTTATATTTTCCTGTGCCGGCATACCGGAACCCGAGCCGGTACCGCCTGCTGTCGATACAGTACCCGAAACTCCCCCAACTCCGTCAGAGCTTCCCGTTGCACCGGTGGTGCCCAGGCTTGTTGAACCGCCGGTACCACCTGAACTGACTGCAGAAGAGAAAGAAGCCAGAGAGCTGGCAGAAATCCAGCAACTCATCGGCGAGGGAAAGCTGACCGAGGCTGCCGGACGTTTCGGCACCCTGGCCCGGAACTGGCCGGAGAACCGTGAATATCCCGTGCTGCAGGCTTCCTTGCTGCTGTCCACAGGAGAACTCGACGCAGCCAGGGCGGTGATGAAGGAAGAGCTGGGAACCTACCCCGACAATCTGCGGGCCCTCTTCTTGCTTGGCCAGGTGGAACGTTTTTCCGGCAACCAGCGCGCCTTCCAGGCAAGCATAGAGGCCATCATCAAGCAGGATCCGAAGAATCCCGAGGCCAATGCCGCCATGGGCGACATACACTATGAGGGCAGGAATTATACCAGAGCCGAACAAGCCTATGCCCGTGCCCTGGAAACCGACCCTGCCCACGTGGAGGCCCTGGTCGGCATTGCCAGAGTCCAGTACCGCCGTGATGCCATGAAGTCGGCACTGGCCAACCTGGACAAAGCAGTTGAACTGGAGCCCGGAGATCCCTTGATCTACCTGGACCGTAGCAGGGTACTGTACCAGCTGGGAAAGTACGCGGAATCCGAGGCAGACCTGGACCATTCCATAGAACTGGCACCGGACTCTTCCTGGGCCTATGTGGAACGCGGCCGACTCTATCTGGACACCGGCCGCATCGACCTGGCCGAAGCTGATTTCGACAGATCAATACAGATCGACCCTGACTATTTCCTGCCATACGTCTACCGTGGGTCAATCTACGAGAATTCCGGGCGTGACACCCAGGCTCTGGCCGACTACATCAAGGTGACCAGGTTGTATCCCGACTACTGGTACGCCTTCGAATCCGTTGGTGTCCTGGCCTGGCGGCTTGGAGACTGGCGCCTGGTTCATGAGTCCTTCACCAAGGCAGCCAGCTATTCCAACAATCATCCCGAATACCATATACTGGTTGCCCTTGGCCTCATGCGCAGCGGTGATATCCGTGCTGCCAGGGATTACGCAAGCAAGAACCTGCCAAAGATCGACAGGACAAAGTACCCTGCCCACTGGCTCATGCTCAGGCTCATCTTTGACCAGGGCACCACTGCCTCCGAGCTGGAACTCAGGATTGGTTCTGAAAAAATCCTGGACCTCAAAGCCGGGATGCTGTTCTACATGGGAGCCTACTGGGCAACCAGGGATCTGCCCCAGCTGGGCGCCAAGTATCTGGGCTTGTCCCTTGACCTGCAGAGGATTGGCACCATGGAGCGCCGCATGGCCGAAGCGGAACTTGCCCGGCTTCAGAAAAGCAAATGATTGGAGACCCGATGTCTGATACAACCCGCATCCTGGAGCTCGCCGGTAGGCGCATAGTCCTCATCGGCACTGCCCATGTATCACGCGAAAGCGTGGACGAAGTGGAGGCCGCCATTGCCAGCGAGAAACCTGACATGGTCTGCGTCGAACTTGACGCAAACCGCTGGCGGTCCATGACCTCACCCGATGCC
>JAVEXH010000019.1:0-15728 GCA_034004175.1 Spirochaetia bacterium | reverse complement strand
CAGACCGAACGCGTGGCCTTCAGGATCTCCTCCTATGAACCGGACAGGATCGACGATGCCTTCCTGTCGGCCTTCGCGGACCCCAGGGTCAGGCCCCACCTGCATCTTCCTGTCCAGTCCGGCTCGGACGCCATCCTCGGTGCCATGGGCCGCTCCTACCGTCGCAATCAGGTGATTGCAGCTGTTGCCGGTGCCCGGGCAGCCAAGGGGGATCCCTTCATCGGGGCAGACATCATCACCGGCTTCCCCGGTGAGTCGGATGACGATTTCTCGGCCACCACCGATCTGCTCCGGGAAGTGGATCCCGCCTGGGTGCACGCCTTTGTCTTCAGCCCCCGGCCTGGAACCAGGGCCTTCACCATGACACCCAGGATTCCCGAGAGGGTAGCCGTAGAGCGTGCCCGGATCCTTGCCCGGCTTGCCGAGGCAGGCAAACAGCGCTTCGCCGCCCGCCGCGTCGGTACCATCCTGGAAGCCGTAGCCGAAGGTGCAGCCCCGGATGCTGATTCCAGCCCCGATGACCTGGCCCCCGATCCTGATTCAAGCCCCGAAAGCCACCCTGCATCGGCCATGCGTACCGCCGTATCCGCTGACTACCTGCGCCTGTCTGTCCGGGGTGTTCCGGCCGGCATCAGCTCAGGTTTCAGTTGCAGGGCAAGCGGTCTTGCCCACGATGGTGTTCATGATCTCATAGCTGACTATATTGCCAATATTCCTTGATTTAAGCCTGGAACTCTTGGGTATTGACGAAATATGCGCTATAATCTCCAATACGTCACACGAAACTTCACATCCGACTGAGGAGGACCATACATGAAACGGTCTCTGGTTGTTCTGCTGGCCTTTGCCCTTGCAATGAGTCTGGCATCCTGTACCTTCCTTGACGAACTGCTCAGCGTCAACCTCTTCGAGGAGACCATGGATCTGAGTGTTGCGGATGTGAACTCCTCAAGCGTAGGTGATCTGCTTGCCCTCTCGGAGAGTGAGTCCTTCTTCGAGGCTGTAGAAGACGATCCGGCATTGGAAACTGCCCTGCTCGGCAAAGCGGATGAAGTGATTGCAACTAGCAGTGATCCCCTGGCCATTCAGGAAGCCGGCATCCTCGCCGCCAATGTCCTCATCTACACCAGCCCGGCAGGGGACCTCCTGGCCAATGCCACTGGTCTTGCAGATGCTGACCCTGCTGGAATCACGAACGTGGACGAACTGCTTAATCTGATCCTTCCAGCCTCGGTCTACAGTGGTGACACGATCAACGAGTCGGCCTTCAGGGAAATGATCGATGCCTTTTTGGAAGCCAACGAGTATTACGTAGCTATCGGAACCAATCTGGGAACTGACTACCTTGCTTCGGAGGTCAGTGCCGGTGACATCGCGGTGGGGGCGTATCTGGGTGCAGTGCTGGTTTCTATAGATCCTATTCCTCTCGCCTATAGTGGTGATGTCGGAGATTACCTTTATGCGGGAGTGGAGGAAAGTGAACCTGCTCCAGCTGTCGATGATCCGGATCTTACTCAGCTTGAATATGCATATCTGGATGCCATCCTGGATGCCGCCAGTCTTGGCGAACTTCTGGACCTGTGAATCGAGGAGTGAAGTCATGAAATACCTTGCAACCATACTGATAGTACTCACCCTCGCCACCGGGGCGGCCTTCGGGCAGGACCGGCTGGATCCAGCGAGTCCCAAGGATCCCCGCACCATGGCCATGGGTGGTGCCTTTGTGGCCATGAGCCAGGGCTACCAGAGCTTCTTCGGCAACCCGGCGGCCTTTGCCGGCAAGCGGGAACTGACCCTGGCATCGGTGAATCCCTGGGTGTACATCTCCCCGACCACAGACAACATAGCCATGTTCTCGGATGCCCTGGACAGCGGCGATGTCTCCCTGGGTAGCCTTGGCGGGCTCATCGAAGCAAATGGACTGGGCGCTGGCCTGTCCTTTGGTACCGGCCTTACCGGCGGCGGCCTGGGTCTGGGGCTGGTGGGTGGCTTTGATGCCTATGTACGCGGCAAGAGCGCCGTGGGGGCTGAGGGAACCATGAACGGCACCGTGGCCGCGATCATCGGCATCGGCCTTCCTGTCCAGCTTTTTGGGCTTGATCTGACTGTTGGCGGCAACCTCCGCCCCTTCCTGCGCCTGACCGGTCCCATCGTGGCCACGGAACTTCTTGGTCTTCTGGGTGGCGACGAGGCCGACCCCATGACCATGCCGGTGGATGTAGGCTTCGGCCTTGCGGCCGACCTTGGCATGAAGATGAGTTTCGGGCGGATGGTATCTGTCGGCCTGGCCATCAGGGATATAAGCACCGACCAGGCTTTTGCTCCCAGTACTCTGGGTGACACCCTGGACAGCCTGAGCACCGGAACCTTGCCTGAGAGCGAGGTGGAGAACACCTATTCAGTGCTGCCGAACATAGCTCTCGGCGTAAGCCTGCGGCCCCTGCCGGCGTCCATTTCCAGCCTTGTTGATCTGCTGGTCATCCTGGAGCTGCAGGATATACCTGCGGTTGTGGCTGATGGTAGTTCCTTCATGCATACAGTGCATCTGGGAACCGAACTTGATCTGCTGAGCGGCTTCGTAGCTCTGCGCGGCGGCCTGAACAAAGGGTATATTTCCCTGGGCGCCGGTATAGACCTAGCCATCATGGAGTTCAACATTGCGGTCTTCACCGAGGAGACCGGTGTCCTGCTTGGTGACAGACCCCGCACGGGTGTATCAGCCGAGCTCGCAATCCGCTTCTGAACGGCGGCACTTGCGCCGATACTGTAACAGTAGTCCCCGGATTATCGTCCGCCTCTGCAGGGCGGACGTTTGTCCACTTGTGGAAAGGACCGGCGACAGTGAATAAAATGACAAGCCGCGCCGTCGTGGCGCTCCTGATCCTGAGCCTCCTCGTTTCCTGCCAGCAACTGTTCACCACCTCTCTGGGCACAGCCCTGGCCCGTGACAGCTATCCGGACCTGTCGGATATCTCGCTGGAGGATGCGCTTCTGTACATGGCTGATGCCAAGGCAGATCCAGCTCTTGCCACAGCGCTTGTTGCCCCCTTGTATGAAGCGGCCCTTGAAGCTGATCCCGCCAGTGATACCTATGACCAGGCAGCCACCGCCCTGGTGGATGCTGTGGTGATCTCCTCCGGGATAGGTACGGCCATAAATGATGGTCTCACCGACTATCTCAACGAGGTTCCTGTCGACCTGGATGCCCTGATCGGCGGTATCACGGTTTCGGCTGCAGCCATCGATGCCTTTACTCTGATAGCTGGAAATATCGATGACATACCTTCCTTGCCGCCACCCAGCATGACCGCAAGCCAGGCGTATAGTGCCGCTGCTACCCTGGTGGTTGCCATCCTGGCAGATGATCCGACTCTGGATATCAATACTTCAACAGCCGTGGATTTTCAGACGGCAAACGCAACTCTCTATGATACAGCCTTGATACTTTTCCAGTACGCTGAGTTGATAGATACGCCAGACAGCATATTCGGCAGCATATTCGGTGATTTGCCGGTCGGACCGTGATGAAGACTCAATCAATTCGAGGTAAAACAATGAAACGAACAGCGATAGCTGCTTTCATGCTGGCCCTGCCTGTTCTCTTGTATTCCCAGGGTTTGAAACCTGTTTTTCCTCCCAATCCCCGGATGGCAGCGTTGGGCGGGCCTCATGCTGCTTCTTCCCAAGGGGTCGATGCGATTTTCGAGAACCCCGCAGGGTTTGCGGCGGATGGTCGTATCATCAATGTAGGCTCCCTTGTACCCCAGGTAACAGGGCCGGTCTTTGACATAGCAAACCTGTTGATGGGCAACAGCAGCGATTTCCTGGACAACGTTCCGTCCATACTGGATGATTCAGGAAGGCTGTTCATCCAGCTTGATATGGCCGGCCCCCTGTCCTTCTCCTATGTCGGGTCAGGGCTTGGTTTTGGCCTGTACAACCGGACGGTAGCCACCATCAACGCGGCCAGCATCCTCAATGCCAGCCTGACCGTACAGGAAGACCTTCTTCTGGCGGGCGGCTATGCCCATCGGCTGCTTCTTGGAGACGGGCGGCATATCCTGGATCTTGGCATCATGCCCAAGGGTTTCATGCGCAGCCATGTCACAGTCGATGGATCCATAGAAGAACTGACGGATGTGGTGGAAAGTCCCGGCAGTCTCATGGATAGCAGTACTTTTACCGTAGTGTCCAGCATCGGCTTTGACGCCGGAGCACGCTGGAGCCCCTCCGATTCCTTTGCACTGGGGCTTGTCATCCGGGATGTCTATTCTCCAGCCATCATCACCGAATACAGCAATCTTGAAGCCTTCAGGCAGGATCCCTCCGCTGCCAAGGAGTCTACAGAATACAGCACGGTTCCCGCCGATCTGTCCATTGGTGTGGCATACTACGCTCCCTTTGCGGCTTTCCGCAGGCTGGGCATAGACATGTCGGTATACCTTGATTACCGCAATATCCTGAATCTCTTCGAGCCAGTGCCACGGAACCCGATCCTGAATGTGGGGCTGGGTACCGAGGTCATACTCCTGGACATCCTTTCCTTCAGGGCAGGTGTGAATGACGCCTTGCCGGCTGCAGGTTTTGGCCTTGACCTGAGCTTCTTTACCCTGTCCCTGGCCATGTACGGCAGCGAACTCGGCCTGGATCCGGGCAAGCGTCCTGCCTACAATGTCGTGGTTGCCCTGGACTTCCGCTATTGAACAGGATTGACGAAAGTACCCGGCGTTGACAAAACCCCGGCCTGAAGGGTATGGTTGACCATACGATGCGGATTCATCCGCACTCGGGCTGCTAGCTCAGTAGGTAGAGCAACGCCCTTTTAAGGCGTGGGTCACAGGTTCGAATCCTGTGCAGCTCAGCATTACAGCGCACAGGATTCGAACGATTCGAGCGCGCGCCCAGGCGCGAAAAGGCGCCAAGGATGGCGCCGTAAGCGAGAATCGCGGCCTGGAGGCCCGAGCCACGATGGCGAGGGCCGGAAGGCGAATCCTGTGCAGCTCAGTATCCGAACCTTGATTCCCTTCATTCCCGATCTTCACCCCGGGTATCAGTGCGCTTCAGCAAGCGCTTCACCGCCAGGGTAACCAGGGTGTAGCTGTCTGTCATCCGGACCATGGAACTCAGCGAGATGTCCCAGGGGCGGTACAGCAGGTCAAAGCCCAGGATGGTGCTTGAACTGCCGTCTATGGTGCCCGATCCTGAAGGGTAGTCGAAGGACATGGCCGAGGTCTGGGTGTACGAATAGGTACCGGCAGTATAGGTCCAGCTTCCGAACGGGGAAGCGATGAAGTCCTGTATTGTCACATTGAATTGTACGCCCACTGAACCCGAACTCATTATCGTTGTTGTGTTGAACTGGGTCGGATCTTCTACCAGCAGCATTCCCACCGACTGAGGAATATCGATTGTCATGGTGGTCAGGCCGATGTCTGCACCAACGCCTCCGAACAGGAAGGCGGACCAGGCCGGCCTTGTTACAGCGGCAAACACGGCGTTGGCCTGCATGGGTACCTGCACCATGACAAGGTCATACTTGCTGCCCGCGAGCAGGCTGCCACCTGCATTGAGTCCCAGGCTCAGGGTATCCGAAACGGTGGACTGCCAGTGACCGAACCCGGTACCGCCGGCTATGATCATTTTTTCTCCACCCTGTTCGGTAGTCAGGAAGACCGCATTGCCGCCGGCCTGGGTGGTCTTTTCGCCCTTGGTAAAGACCGGATAGCCCACCGGCGGTGGAGCCAGCACGAAGGAGATGGTATCGTCCTCGGCCATGGCAGGAACGACCAGTGTCAGGGCTATGACTGCAGATAGCAGGAATCGCTTGAAAGTATTGATACATCACCTCCTTGGTGCAAAGAAAACAGACTGCTTTCATTACATAGAGGTTTTTTAAAGGTCAGAGGATTTTTGAAATCAATGCTATGGCTACCATTTTAGAGTCACTTGATTACGCTGTCAAGAATAACCAAAGCTCCGGTCAATTCCGTCCGATCAAACCCGGTTTCTGCCAAGCCCAGGTGGAAATCTTCCTTTACTCCTCTTGGGACTCCAGTCGATATCGTATGCCCAGAGAACTCTTGAACAGAAAGGCCGACGGATCGGGACCCCTGCCTGACAGTTCATCAAGGCCAAAGGAGTAGATGGCGCTCTCAAGGCCGGCAACCAGGGTAATGGTGGGGCTGAGATCGGCGTTGAGCCTGCCACCCAGGAAGATGGATCCCAGTGTGTCCGGTTCCGTAACGTTCGGATAGGTGCGTGTGAATTCCTCATAGCCCATGGCCAGGAAGAGCCGGTATGGAGCACTTTTGCGGAAGGTGTCCACCGAGAACTCGTAACGGTTGGTTGAGTCACCCAGGGTTCCAGTGGCGTCGGTCTTGGTATACATGGTCTTGGTCAGGATGGTAACGGCGCAGATGGCGTTGCGTACATACCACCCGGCCGAGAGCTCTCCCAGTTCCTGGGCATAGTCGCCCTCACTGTACAAGCCTGCGCCAAGGGACGAGTCGGCCCGCATGGACACAAAAGCCAGTCCCGGTGCGTCTATTCTCAGCCCGGTGCTTATGCCTGCCTTCAAAGGTGTTTCGGGAGTGTTGAAGAGCCCCATGATCGGTCCGGCGCTCAGCTTGACGACACCAGCCTGGTAGGCGATGACCGAACGCAGGATATGCCTCAGTACCGTGTCGGTTTCGTAGCTTGTTTCCAGCCGGATTCCATCTCCTATGGCTTCCGAGATGCTTATCCGGGCGCCGTACAGCCAGTTGTCCTCCGGGAAAGTGTCTGGATCCGGTATGGGTGTATCCCCGGCCCAGGCAAAGCCGGTGTTGCCGAAGAGCGCTTCTGCCTTGAGGTCCAGGGCCGGGACGCTGCTCACAGTCAGCACCAGCATGATGATAGAGGTGTATATGGTAAAAACCCGTGTGCGTAGCATTGTGAGCTCCTTCAGAAGGCCGTTGTTATGCCGATGGACGGCCTGAAGATTTCGTACCAGACATCTTCAAAGAAGGGCACGGCCTGGATTCCCAACTTGAGGTCCCAGCGGACGCCATCCCTGATCGAATTGAAGTAGGGTGAAACTTCGACCACAAGGGCAGGGCTTGAATCCGGGCTGGTGGTATCGTTGGGATCGTAGGAAATCAGCGTCTCCACTCCGGCCTGCAGGCCCGAGACGGCCAGCTTGCCCAGGCTGAAATCCACCCTCATATCAAGGGCACCGGATTCTTCGGTCGGTACCTGCAGATACCAGGCGGGATGGAAGAAGAGGCTCAGGGTAAGGGTTCCGGCGCCGAAGTCTACCCGGGGCTCGAACATGAAGAACAGCATGTCCATCCCGAAGGTTTCGGTGGGGTCCCAGCGCGGCACTCCTATCTGGGCGTAGAATGCGCCTACATCGCCGGTGTCAAAGAAGAACAAAAAGCCGCCGCGGTATACGCCAAGGTCGGCGTCCGGATCGTTGCTGGCTCCTGCAAAGCCTTCAAGTTTTATCTTTTCTGTATTGAACAGGATACGTGCATCCACCGAGTAGTTGCCCGGGCCTATCCAGGCATCCTGGTACAGGTACAGGTAGGGTTTCAGACGATCACCAGGCAAGGACAGGCGCAATCCCGTTCCATAGGCCTCGTGCAGGCCGTTGTAGTATCTGGTCTGGTCGCCGCCTATGCCATCGGGATAGTACATGTAGCCCCGCAGCCTGGTTGCAAAATCGGCGGTTCCGAACAGGATGGGGAAGTCGTCACCCGATGCAAAGGGGTCCATCCGCCCTACAAAGACCGTGGTCTCCAGGGGAGTACCGAAGGCTCCGTTCATGGTTATGGCCGCACTCCTGAACATGAGGCCGCTTCGCGCATCGAGAATGGCCAGGTCTTGATCAGTTGAGGTGCCATCCGCTGCGACAGGTGTGGTCAAGGCGTTCAGATAGCTTTCAAGATCGTCGGTCTGGAAGCCTAGTTTGAAGGAGGCCGAGAACTTGGAGCCGCCCTCGATGAGCAGGTCGGTGTATACCCGGGAGGACAGCACCAGAGCTCCGTTGTTTACCCTGCCGTTGGTAAGGATGCGGAAATCCGGCACCGAGAGTCCGGCACCGAAGGCAGAAGCCGTGGCGGCTGCAAGCAGCAGCAGTATGCTTAATCTGGTTTTCATGATGTGCCAGTCACTCCTTCTGGTTCCGCAATCGCGGTATATGCTGTCGACACGTGAATTTTATCGTGGTTTTCCATTATAAACCATCGGAGCATTGAATGTTTTTCTGAAATGCCCTTCCGCACCTTCTGGTATACCCTCCCTCGTCTTTGGCTTGACTATTACGTCAATACGTATAAACTAGGCAGTACGATGAGCGATTACCTCGACCCCAACAATCAGGAACTCCTGAAAGACTTCTTTGCCGAAGCCAGGAGCCAGGTTGACACCCTGGAACAGAACATACTCGTGCTCGAAAACGATCCCTCCAACAGGGATGCGGTTGACGAGATCTTCCGGGCAGCCCATACCCTGAAGGGTGGTGCAGGCACGGTGGAGATGACCGAACTGGCGTCATTTACCCATGTTGTCGAGGATCTGCTGGACGCCATCCGTTCGGATACGGTAAAGGTGAGCGAAGGGGTAATCGACTCCCTGCTCTCGGGAATCGATATCATCAAGGCAATGCTTGACTCCCGGGCAGACGGAGAACCATATACCGGAGACACCAGCACCGAGCTTGGCCGCCTGGCCTCCTTCATCCCGGCACGCAAGGGTTCCAAGGCTGCAGCGGCGCCGGCGGCCAAGGCACAAACCCCGGCGGCCGCCCCTGTTCCTGTTGCAAAAGCCCCGGTCGGGCAGGACGCTGCAACGGGTACCAGTGGTCTTACCGAGTATGAAATCCTGGAGATGCGCGAGGCTGCCGGCACCGACCGTTCCGTGTACCTTCTCACGGTGGCCTTTGACGAAGCCAATGTCATGAACACCGTCAGTCCCATCCACGTATTTGCGGCTCTCAGGGATTGCGGTACGGTGCTCAAGACCGACCCTGACTTCGAGACCTTGTACGAGGACGAGTTCCAGCCGGTGGTCAAGTATTACATAGCCTCCACCAGGACAGCCGATGAACTGCAGAAGATAGTAACCATACCCGAAGTGGTTACCAGTGTTGCTGTATCCGGTGTTGCCATGGACGGCCCCGGAACAGCCCCGGTAGTGAAGACTGCAACCGAACCGCCGGCAGCCAGGCCGCCTGCAGCTGCCCCAGCCAGACCCGCAGCGTCCCCAGCGCAGGTTGCCGCCCCAACCCAGGCTGCTGCAAGCGCCTCGAAGGCTGTTGCCGCAGCCAAGGAAGCCATCAAGGATTCAGCAGGGCTTGAAACCGCCACTGGAAGCGCCGCGGCAGGTGATGAAGCCGAAGACAAGGAAGAGAAGGTCCACGAAGGCCGCAAGGCTTCCCAGCAGTCAGGCAGCATACTCCGGGTGGATTCCAGGCGCATAGACAACCTGCTTAACCTGGTTTCGGAGACGGTCATAAACAAGGCTACCTTCAACCAGATAAGCACCCAGTTCGGGGACATACAGGGTGGTCTTGCCAGTTCCCAGGGCCAGTTCAGGGAAAAGCTGAAGGACCTCTTCGACGAATTGCCGGACTATCTGGCAGCCATCGAGGGTGGTCGTTCGGTCAAGGAGATAAAGAAAGAGGTCACCGAAAAATACGGCAGCCTCTACACCACCTTCGATTCCTTCGAGAGCGAGTTCAAAACCAATGTTGCCAAGTTCAGGTCCACCGCCCAGAATCTTGGCCGTATAACCAGCGAACTGCAGGAAGGGGTCATGCGCATCCGCATGGTTCCCATCAGCCAGATCTTCAGCCGCTTTCCCCGCCTGGTCCGTGACCTTTCCAAGAGCCTGTCCAAGAGGGTCAACCTGGTAATAGAAGGGGAAGACACCGAGCTGGACAAATCTGTCATAGAAGACTTGCTTGATCCGCTGATGCACGCCGTGCGCAATGCCCTGGATCATGGGGTAGAGAACATCGAGGAGCGAAAGGCTGCCGGAAAATCCGAAGAAGGTACCATACTCCTGCGGGCCTCCAACGAAGGCAACATGATACTCATAGAGATTGCCGATGACGGGAAAGGCATAGATATCGACGCGGTCAGGAACAAGGCCATAGAGCGCGGCATCATCCATCCCAACAAGGCACTCACAGAGATAGAATCCTTCAATCTGATTTTTGAACCTGGATTCTCCACCGCTTCGGCCATAACCAATCTGTCCGGCCGTGGTGTGGGCCTGGATGTGGTAAAGCGCCAGATCGAGAAGCTGAACGGCACCGTGACGGTAAGCAGCCAGAAGGGCAAGGGCACCAAGTTCACCATCAAGCTGCCCCTTACCCTGGCCATCATACAGGGGTTGCTGGTACGGGTAGGGCGTGAAACCTATTCCATACCCATAACCAGCGTAATAGAAAGCCACCGGATCAAGCCGTCCGAGATCAGGATGATAGACAATTATGAAGTATTCAATGTGCGGAGTGATGTAGTATCCCTCCTGCGCTTGAACCGCCTGTTCCGCATCCAGACCGATGAACGCAGTGATTACTGCTTCGTGGTCATTGTCGGTACCAGTGAAAAACGGGTCGGTCTCATGGTAGACTCCCTGATCGGCGAAGAAGATGTGGTCATCAAGCCCCTGCATGACCAGTTCACCAACTCGCCAGGCATAGCCGGGGCGTCCATACTGGGAGATGGCTCGGTCTGCCTGATCATAGACGTGAGCCAGCTCCTTGAGTTGGGACAGAAAAAGGAACTCGAGGAGCGGCAGCGACTCGGGATGAATATCCGGTGACAACGACGGGAGCTACAAGCGCATGAGCGTACAGAACGCCGAGGCCAGAAGGGACGAATCCCAGGCCGAGAAGAAAGAACGGGCAGACAAGATAGATTACAAGATGGTCACCTTCTCCCTGGCGGGCAAGGAATACGGCATCGATATCATGAATGTCAAGGAGATTGCCAGAGCCGGGCGGTTTACCTATGTTCCGAACTCGGCACCCTTTGTCCGGGGTGTCTACAACCTCCGGGGCGACATAATCTCCGTAATCGATCTGCGCACCATGTTCCATCTGCCGGCAGAACGCAAGCAGGACGACGCGTTGGAAAGCCTGCTCATACTGAGGGTGGAAGACCATGTCTTCGGAGTCATTGTAGACAACATAGACAAGGTAGTCGGCGTATCCAGCTCGGGTATACAGCCGCCGCACCCCATCTTCGGCGACATCAATGTAAAGTACATAAAAGGCATAATTGAGAACCAGGGCAAGCTGTACATTATCCTCAATGTGGAAAAACTCTTTGCACCCAAAAAGGCCAAGGAAGAGGAAGAGGCTGGCCGGCTTGCCGCTGTGATTCCGGTAGGCCTGAAGGCTGTGCCGCAGACGCCGTCACAGGAGGCAGCCTACGATGGCGGCCATCCGCAGGCCTCCGCGGATGTCACCGCCGATTTCATAAAGGAGACCCTGTTCTCCTTCAGTACGTTCGGTGTGTCTTCTGTGAACGAGCGGTGGTTTGGTGACCGCTATGCGGAGTGGAAGGCTTCCCGGAAGGCTACTGACATCCAGCTCAAGGAGCAGTCAGAGGCCGACCAGTTCCTGGAGCCCTTCTATTCCCGGTCCACTGGTGCACTGTGGTCCGAGGAGTATATGGAACAGATCATGTCAGCCCTGCCTCCTCTGCAGGGCAAGATGATCACCGCATGGAATCCTGGTTGTTCAAAAGGCTATGAGACCTATTCCTTTGCCTGCGCCATCAAGCGGGCGTATCCCGAAGCCAGGCTCAAGATCTGGGCCAATGACTCTGACCTGCTGGCTATCTCAATGGCCCCGAACATGGTTTTCATGGTTGACCAGGTACCAGAAGTGTACCGGGATTACATGGTGAAAGGCCGCAATGGCTGGACCTTCATACAGTCACTGCGGGAAAGCATCTTCTTCGAGTTCCATGATGTGCTGAACAGCAATCCGGTACCGCCAGTGGATATAATACTTTGCCGCGACACCGTATCCTTCATGTCAGTGGCCGATCAAAAACGTTTGTTGTCCGAATTCAACGAAAAGGTGAAATCCGGCGGAGCCTTGATACTTGGTTCCAACGAAGACCTGCCTTTTGAAGGCTGGCGAAGGGCGCCTGGAGACGGCACATCGGTCTACATCAAGGGAGCCTGAGGGTTCTCATCAAATGACAGCCTGTACCTGTATCGCAGCAGGCTGATACCAACAGGGAGAGCGGCATGAGAGTAGAATACATCAATCCATTCGTGGAGAGCGCCTTCAATGTGATGAAAGAGGTCCTGCAATCCGAAGTAAAACGCGGTGAGCTGTACCTTAAATCCACCTCCATGCCCGTCATGGGCGTTGCCGCAATCGTCGGCCTTGCCGGCGGGGTAGAGGGCAGGGTCCTCTTTGACATGGACAGGCCGACAGCACTGAAGATTGCTTCGGCCATGAACGGTGAAGAACTGACTACCATGGATGATCTGGTAAAGGCGACGATCACCGAGCTGGCCAACATGATAACCGCCCAGGCAGTGACCAAGCTTCATGAACTGGGGTTCCGCTTTGACCTGACCCCCCCCGCCATCTTCACCGGCGACAACATGGAAGTAAGCAACCAGGATGTAGAAGCCCTCATCGTTCCCATGGATACAGTCCATGGCAAGGTTGAGATCAATGTTGCCATTCGCGAGAGGGCGTAACGGAGGCCTGCATGAAAACCAAAGAAGATTTCCCGTCCATCAACGAACGCAAGCCCGACGGTCTGTCCCCTGAAGGAACTCCCTTCAGGATACTCGTGGTCGATGATTCCATGTTCGTAGCCAAGCAGATAACCCAGATACTGACCTCTGAAGGCTACGATGTAGTTGGCCAGGCAGCAGATGGCTTGCTGGGCCTGGAACGCTACAAGGAGCTGTATCCCAACGTGGATCTGGTGACCATGGACATAACCATGCCCAACATGGATGGTCTGACAGCCCTCCAGAAGATCATAGACTTTGACAAGAACGCCAAGGTTATCATGATAAGCGCCCTCGGCAAGCAGGATCTGGTTAAACAGGCCTTGCTGGCAGGGGCCAAGAACTATATCGTGAAGCCCCTGGATCGCAAGAAAGTGCTCGAGCGCATAGCCCACGTTCTGTCAAAGTAAGCCAATACTGGCCTTGCCTTGACACTGCTTGTTGCGCTCTGGTATAAATAGTCCGTCTTCCGGCAGGTCTGGCCTGCGGATGGTTCCGGGCGGTTAGCTCAGTTGGTTAGAGCACCAGTATGACACACTGGGGGTCGTTGGTTCAACTCCAATACTGCCCATACAAGTCCTTGCATGAAACGGGTAATCGTGTCATGCAAGGATTTTTTTATTGGATCAGCCCGGTTCTATCGTACCCCCGCATCCCTGAGCGCCTTGCCCGCATTGATCCTGGGAGCCGGCAAGCCCTTGGGCAGGAATTTGCTCAGGGGCACATCGAACTCCCCATGGTCTGCCCAGGCTGCCAGTGCAGAATCCAGGGGAACCGTCCACTTGTCATAGAGATCCTCGCCATCGAAGCGCAGGTCGTTAACCGCAAAACGGGACGGCGGCACCAGGGGCTTCAGGGCCGGTACCTCGCCTGCTTCCCAGCGGGCGTACAACCTGGAGTGGCGGGTCAGCACGAACTTGTGCCAGAAGGCGGAGTCCACGAGGCCCTCGGCCAGCAAGGCTCTGACCATCTCGGCCGAGTCGGCTATTTCCTGGTCGGCCTGCCCGGGGAATCCGTAGATGAGGTAGGCGTGTACCAATATGCCCGAGCGCTTGAAGGCCAGCAGCGAGCGGATCAAGTCTGTCAGGGTAAAGCCCTTGTCCACGATCTCAAGGCCCCGACCAGTGGCAATCTCGATGCCCCCTGATACCGCCACAAGACCGCCTGCCGCGGCGGTGGCGCAGGCTTCCTCTGTCCAGGTCTTGTCGAACCGGGCATTGCCCCAGAAGGTGAAAGGCCGGTTCCGATTCCGGTTCCTTTCCGCGAAGGCACGGACCAGTTTGACCGGCATGGCCTCGTCGGTGAAATGGATGCCATAGAGGCCAGTGCGTGCAGAGGCTGTTCCGGCGGCAGCCAACAACGCGTCGATATCACTGGAGATATAGCGCTTGATGTAGTCCAGCTGCGTGTCGCAGAAAGCGCAGCGCTTCCAGTAGCAGCCATACGCCAGCCGGTACTTGAGCCAGGGTGTGTCGTTCCACAGCCGGTGCATCGGATTGGGAGAGTCCACAATGCGCAAATAGCGGGAAAAATCCGCCCCTGTGTAATCCGGGTGCACCAGGGCGATATCCCGGGCCTCGGCTTCCGCGGCCCCGGAATTGGCCGTGGCGGCCCTGGAACCGTTGCAGCACGAAGCGTCCGCCTGATACCCTGACTCGTCCGCAGGAAAGCCGGAGGCAATCACTTTGCCATCCTGGTCTCGCCACCGGACCCGGTACAAGTCTGCCTCGTCGCCCTTGTCAATGAAGCCCAGTATCGACGAAAGGGATGCATAGCCTCCGTCGTAGCACAGCCAGTCAAAATGGTCAAAGACCTCGGGTGCCTCAAGGAAGCGCAGTTCGGTGGAAACATAGCCGCCGCCAAGCAAAATGCGCACCCTTTCTCCCCAGACAGCCCGGGCTTCTCCGGCGGCCATGACCGCGGCGGCCAGACAGCCTGGAAAAGGCACCGTGATGCAGAGCAGGATCTGCTCATCAGGGCTCTTGGCCGGCTCCAACGTAAATCTGGCAAAGCAGTCCTGCAGTATGGGTCGATAGAACCCGCCAAGAACCCAGCTGGATTGTGAGGCTTCCAGAATTACCGAGAAATCCCTGGCCCCCGAGACCAGCCGCTCGGCATAGCGCACCACGCCGAAGCCCGGGTCCAGGGCATATGAAATGAAATCGGACAGGTCATTGAGTATGGCTGTAGCCAGCGCAGGCGCATCCGCGGGGGCTATGCCCCCTTCGTCACCCAGAACCGCCTCTACCCGCATGCCCACGGGAAGACCAGCCCCCACTGCAAGGCGGTAGGCAAACGCGGGATCCTCGCCTGAGAGATAGCCAAGCACCCCGTCTGCCAGGCCCAGGTACAACTCTTCTTGATTGAAGTATGCTTGTATCCTGCGCGCCGTCCCGGCATCCGGATGCTTGCGCCCCTTCAGGGCCACCCTGGCGGCGGCAAACACCCGTGCAAGGCCATCCCTGCTGAACAGGGCTCTGGTAAGCTCTATGGAATGGTCCTCGGCCCTGGAGTTGATCCCCTGGTTCCTGAACCAGGCATCGAGGTACCACACAGCGGGGTACGGCGCATTGAGCTGGACGAAGGGCGGCTGGAGATTGAGTGCACGCATGTTTGCAGTATACCCCACCTTGCCCCCCGGATGTACGGGTTCATACCCAGGCATTGTTTCCCAATAGGCGGCGGGGCCTGTCTGCAAAAAATGACCCCTCTTCGAGGGGCGCATTTTTTGTAGACACCCGCCACCCTTGATAGTCAAAGTGTGCGTGAATCTGGCTGGTTCTCCCGGGGGGCGAGGTGGGCTGGGTATGATCATGAGCTGGAATGAGTGGGGGAGGCATTACGAGCTCAGTGATGGACTGTCGGAATAGAACACCTCGCCCCCGGATGTTCGGGTGTTTCAGCCAAGCATATTATTCAAATAAGTGGTGGGGCCTGCCCGGGCATACACACCCCACGCTTAACGCGCGGGG
>JAVEXH010000399.1:0-3357 GCA_034004175.1 Spirochaetia bacterium | reverse complement strand
CTTGTTTTCTTTGCGATTTCCGCGATTTCTTTTCTGCTTGCGGCATCCGGAGTCTGAGCTCCGTAATATTCCTTTTCCAGAACTACTACTACAACACCAGCATGTCTGGCACTTGCCGGAAACAAATATTCCAGGCGCTGGGCATACTGCCTGGCTGTTTCCTGTGATCTTCGTGTACAGCCTACCATGCGACCCAGAGACTGATATCGCAGATACAAAGCGAGGGCTGAACCCGAATGGAGCCTCTGCTGCCTGGTATGCATCATGAATCGTTTCCAGAATCCGGACCATGATTTGCCTATCCAGTGCAGCCACTCTTTCAGTAAATCGCTTTCTGGTTCTTCTCCGGTTGTTGCTGCCAGGTATCTGAAGATTCTGACAAGCCCTGCAACCAGAAGGAACACGACAGACAAAAGGGCTATCACCAACAGCACCAACAGAAATAGCCAGGTAAGAATACCTGCTTCTGGATCGCCGTCAGTGGCAGGCGGAGAGGAAAACAAAGGTTGACCTGAAGATTGGCTGATCGCAGGATCCAGGGCAAAAAGCCGGTCCATGATGCCGGCAAGAAACTGGAACATACTGACTGTTGCACCCATCAGTTTACCGGAGGTCCAGAGGGTCGGCCCGACCAGGAGGGGAACCAGTAGTGAGATCCCGATGATGGCAGTCATGAAGACAAGAGCCTGGGAAGGTGCCACCGGGCTCCAATGACGGTCCGGGAATCCCATACTGTTTCTACTCCCGGTTTTTGAGGAGCCAAGGCTGATGATGCTGAAGAAACCCAGTGGATACAAGAGGAACCCGGCGAGTGGATTGGCTATTCCAAGAAGGGCTGCAAGGGAATAAACGATGATTGCGACCCAGAGCCCCTCGTCAAAACGCGCCAGACAGAATCGATGATCAGGATTCTGCTTTGCCAGCCAGGCTCCTCTGAACCAGTAGGCCGTTGCCGAGGCTGCACTGGCAAAAACAGGCACCCAACCACCATCGCCGGCATAGAATAGAATGAACGATACAGAGGCACCAGCCATCATGATGATCCAGTAAAATGCCACCCGGCCACCTCTCCTGCCAAGCCAGCGGCCAAGTACAAAGGCGGAAATAAATACAAGAACAGCCGGAATTGAAGGAGCAGGCTGGCCGAGTGCAAGCAGGGAATATGACACCAGCAGATATACCTTGAAAAGCTCCAAAAAAATGACGGAGAGCATGGTCAAACCCAGGTGGCCCCCCTGCACATTGTCCCGCACCCTGCCCTTCATGCTACACCCGGCTTTCTGCAAGCAGATCATCGAAGCCCAGGGCAGCATGCTCTGTGTCCCAGCCAGTGTCCGGTTTTATGGCAAATATGAACAAGAGCCTGTCTTTTCTTTTCACTGGCAGACGAAAAAAATCAGCAGTATGATCGTCAGGACACCGGGATACAACTATGAAACCACACCCCTCATACGAAATACCTCTCACGGGTGAAAGGAAGCCCTTTCTGCCGGGACCTGCCTCACAACGTGCCAGTAGCTCGAGCACCCTGCCAAGCTGTTCGGGCCCCCGGCCAAGATCCAGACTGGATGGGTAATTCCTGACTCTGCGATCGGTGGCCAAGGCAATCGAGGCACCAGTCTCGGCATAGGCCGAAGCCAAGGATGCTGCCAGTTCAACGGCAGTCTCGAAACCGGTATGGTCTTTGGCAAAGGAAAAAGCCTCTCCATCCAGTATGATATAGATCTTGCGATGGCTTGTAGGCTGGAATATTTTTTCATGCAACTGGTTCAGTCGTGCACTGACCTTCCAATGTATATGTCTGGCAGGTTTATCACCTGAATACTCACGGGTACCCTCATACCAGGCAGGATCCTCGATGATACCCTTGGAGGGATGTATGCCGAAATACTCCAGGAAGGGCAATTCCGGCATGATGATGGGAACAAGCCGGGGGAACACAACAATGGTTTTTCTGAAGGGTAGCAGCTTCTCCCGCCTGTACACGCCAAGGACATCACCGGCAGTCAGGGTAACCGGCCCCAACTGATGGACACCACGACTTCCTGCCTGAAAGGTCCAGATTCCACTTCTGTGCTCATACGGTTGAAGGCTGGTTTCTGCCTTGAAACCGACGGCCTGGCCATCCTGGGATTCATCACCACTGGTTCCGGGAGGTTCGCTGCCACCAGTCTTTTCCAGGCCATCTGGTACGGGCAGATCAATGCGTATCCAGAGCGGTAGAAGCTTCCTGTTTACCGCATTGAACCGTAGGTTGAAGCAGTCACCGGGAAACAGACGGTCTGCTTCACTCATGAATTCCAGCTCAAGCCGCCATAGCCCCAAGGCAGTCCAGAGCCTGAGTGAACCCATCAGTACCAGGACCATTGCTGCAAATTTCACCACAAGAGTAGCACTATTAACCGCAGCCACCACAAGAAGGAGTCCGAGCAGGAACAGCGCCCAGGTCGAACCGAAGAGGCTCAAGGATCCGGACGTGGTATTGTCGTTGGCCATGAGCACTGCTCACCGATCCGGGCGGAAGACAGCCTGGTCAAGTCCGGCCGGAGTACGGACAGCTTGATCAGGATCGGCCGGAGTACGGACAGCTTGATCAATATCGGCCGGATCTGGGACGGGCAGCCGGGACAGTATTTCATCCACCACCAACTGCGCAGAAGCGCCTTTTGCCCTCTCCTCATGTCGCAGGATTATCCGGTGGGCAAGCACGGAAGGTGCAAGGTCCATTACGTCATCGGGGATCACAAAATCACGTCCCTTCAGCAATGCCGAAGCCTGGGCCGCTTTCATCAATCCAAGGGAACCCCGGGGACTGACGCCATAGCGCACCTTTGGATGGCTGCGTGTAGCGCCGACCAGATCGGCAATGTATTCCCGCACCGGCCTTGATACCCGGATCTCCCTCCTGTGCAGTTGCAGTTCATGTATCTGCCCGGGACTTGTTACCGCTGGCAGCTTATCCAGCGGGTCGTTCTTTATGAAACGATCAAGAATGGCAAGTTCTTCGTTCCTGTCTGGATATCCAAGGTCGATCCTGAGCAGGAATCGATCCAGCTGGGCTTCCGGCAAAGGGAAGGTGCCATCCATTTCAATGGGATTCTGTGTAGCTATCACAAAAAAAGGTTTCGGCAGGATTCGTGTTGTACCATCCACGGTAACCTGGAACTCGCTCATGCTCTCGAGAAGACTGGACTGTGTCCTGGGTATGGTTCGGTTGATTTCGTCTGCCAGCAGGACATTGGACATGACAGGCCCCGGATGAAAGACAAAGTCCCCCGACTTCTGGTCGTAGACAGAGAAACCGGTGACATCGGAAGGAAGCAGATCGGGCGTAAACTGGATACGACGGAAGTCACC
>JAVEXH010000018.1:0-15764 GCA_034004175.1 Spirochaetia bacterium | reverse complement strand
CCGGCCTGCTTGCTGCCCGCATGCTGGGTATGAATGATCCTCTCCTTGCCGACCGGCTCCGGAAATACCGTGAAGCTCTTGGTGATGAGGTACTTGCCAAATCCGGTTCCCTGAAAGCCGGGCTCGCGGGGTCTCAGGCCGGGTCCACCGGGTCCCGGGTCGAGGCTGGATGGGCCGGCCTGGATGGCAGCCCGGACTCAAAGGTCTGAGCGTCACCATGGAAATACTTTCAACTTCTGCCCATGATCTTGCGCGGGCAGCCAGAGCCATCCGCGAGGGCCTGCTGGTTGCCATTCCCACCGAGACCGTTTACGGCCTTGGAGCCAATGCCTGGGATACCCGTGCCCTGGCCAGGGTCTTCGAGGCCAAGAACCGGCCGAGCTTTGATCCCCTGATTGTGCATGTTGCCGAACCGGAAGATGCTGCCCAGGTAGCCGATCTTTCCGTTCCCCATGCCAGGCTCCTGATGGAGCATTTCTGGCCTGGTCCACTTACCCTGGTTCTGCCCAAGCGGGACCGTGTGCCGGATCTGGTTACCAGTGGTCTTTCAACCGTGGCAGTCCGCTGCCCCGCCAACCTGGTGGCCAGGGAGATCATCCGCCGATCCGGTGTCCCCGTTGCTGCTCCCAGCGCCAATCCCTTCGGCTACCTTTCACCTACCCAGGCCGGGCATGTTGCCGCCCAGCTCGGGGACAGGATCGACTTCATAGTGGACGGTGGCCGTTGCACTGTCGGTGTGGAGAGCACGGTCCTGGACCTCTCATCCGAACCACCCCTGATCCTGAGGCCGGGAGGGTTGCCCCTGGAGTTCCTGGCAGCCGTAGTGCCTGGGGTTCAGGTCTTTGACCGGGCTACCACCAGCCCCAGGGCGCCTGGCCAGCTGCCCAGCCACTATGCACCATCCAGGCCCCTCTACCTTGTACCGGCACACAGACTGGTAAGCTCCCTGGCGGAGGCCGGACGCCTGCGCGATCTGTCAGTGAGGACAGCAGCCCTGTGCTTCGGCAGGGACAGTGCTGCACAGGCCCGCGCCTGTCCGGGTTTCGCTCTTGTCATCGACCTATCCCCGGACAGCAACCCCGTGGAGGCCGCAGCCGCCCTCTTCGGGCATCTGCATGAACTGGACCAGGCTGGCTGGGATGAGATCTGGGCCGAAAGGCTGCCAGACGAGGGTATTGGCCGGGCAGTGAACGACAGGCTGTTCAAGGCATCGGTCAAGGCGGTCTAAGGGGGTGCTAATGCCGCTGCCCATCCGTTCCGATAATGGAAGTAGATAGTCCATTGTCGACGGAGAGTAATCATGGAAGCGGCGGTGTCAAACCACATACCATACACCTACCTGTCACTTGCCGGAGCGTCCGGAAGGGTGGCCGTGCCGGTTTCGCCTTCCCAGCTACCCTATGCAAACTTCAAGAACGTGGCTGGCGTGGCCGGAATCTCGGCCTCGGTATACAGCCTTGATAAACTGACCATTCTCAACACCCTCATCGAGCGTCTGCGCTCATCCCGCAGTGATGCCCTGGCAGCCCGGGAGTCCGAAGGCTCGGGCCTTTCGGATGAACGCATCGACGCGCTGATCCAGCAGTATGGCAAGGAACTCCACAATGCCATGGTCTCCAACGCCCTGCCATACGCCAAGCCGAGCGGCGTCATGCCCGGCATGCTGGTGTCCCTGGCTGCCTGAGGGGCATTCTTTACCTGATCCGCTATTCTCCCAACAGCCTTGCCAGTAATCCATGAAGATCCTCATCGGAATACAGGGCTGCATACGCCATGGTTGCAGCCACCACATTCCTGCCGTACTGGCGGGTCTCTGCATAGTCCAGCACCTCGAGCAGCAGATCCTGGGGCAGAGGGCCGTACTGGCTTTCCCAGCGGAGGAAGCGGGTCGGGCCGGCGTTGTACGAGAAGATGGCCGGCATATAACGACCGTTGCGGTTGTCCAGGATGCGCTTGAAGTACGCAGCACCCAGGGTAAGGTTGTCTGATGGGTTGGTGACATCGTACTCAGCCATCCTGAGGCGCGCGGCTGTTTCGGCAGCAGTAGCCGGCATGAGCTGGGCAAGGCCGACTGCCCCGGCGCTGGATACAACCGCTGGCTGGAAGAGGCTCTCGGAACGGACCAGGCCGTAAAGCAGGGCTTCGGGAAGTCCAAAACGTTGCGCTGCCGCTTGTGTTTCTTCAGGAAAAGCCTTGGGCCAGTACAGCTCCCTATCCTGCCTGGATGGGACATAGCCGGTCCGGGAGAAGAGGGGCGCGATTGCCCGTATGGCTGAACCGTAATCACCGGCCTGGGCCAAGGCGTCTGCCACAGCCCGTATTGTGGATGGTTCCATCCCGCGATAGGCCGAACCCAGTTCTGTGCGGACCCTTCCGGCCAGACCGAAACGTATCATCCCCCTGGCCAGAGCATCGGCTTCTCCCGGGGTTTCTGCTTCGATGACAGAGGCCTGCGGCTCTGCCTCCGGTTGTGCAGCCTGTTCCCCTGTCTCCTGGGCAGTGGCATTTTGGCCAGCGGCTTCCGGAAAGCTGTTGTCTTGCCGGGAGGGGCCGGTAAGTGGCCCGGGTGGTGGCTCCGGCGATCCCGGGCCATCGGCTGGCTCTACCAGAGGCAGGCCAAGACGGTAGGCTGCCAGCAGACGGTACCAGGGGTCGGCTTCCTGGTGGTAGGCCCGGTCCAGGGCAGCCGCGATATAGGCCTCGACAGGGGATTGCTGGCCTTCGGATACCAGGTTGCGCAGTTGTCCGGGGCCGATGATGCCGGTGGCGGCCGCCCTGGCGCCGAGGTAGTCCAGCCTGGCCCTGTCCCTTGGAGTGGCACCGGAGGGAGTCATCCCGGCTAGCGGGGTCCCTGATGCCGGGTTTCCTGGTGCCTGGTCTACTGGTGCCTGGTCTACTGGTGCCTGGTTAACTGGTGTTGCCGCGGCGATGATGGCTGCAAGCAGGGTGCCGGATCGGTTGGCCAGGGCCTTCCTGGACAGGGGTTCCAGGAGGTCGGAGTAATATGCCGGATTGCCGGTGGTTGCATAGGCTCTGGCCAGGACAGCCACGGCCTCGGTGCTGGAGTACTTTGACCGGGCTTCAGCCTCGTACCACAGGGCGGCATCAAGGTCGGTCGCCTCCAGGCCAGTTGCAGTGGCGGCAAGCTCTGCGGCGGCTGAGAACAGGGAGGCTGCTTCGCGCCATCGTTCGCTGGCACGGGCAAACCTGCCTGCCCAGAACAGGTGCAGGTAGGCTGTCTGCGGTTCAATTCCTGGGGCCTGGGCAGCAAGAAGGGCAAAGATGGCCTGGCCTTCGGAGCGTGAGCCGAATAGGAAGGCCCTTGCCAGGTCCGAGAGTGCAGGTCGGTCAAGGCCCAAAGCCAGAAGGGCTCCTGCTTCGGCACTGAGCCGTTCAGGGGGGGGCAGGCCATGGTAGCGTCTGAAGGCCAGTACGGCGGCTCCGTAGTCCCTGGTGCCAGACAGCACGCGGGCCTGGGCCAGCAGCAGTTCCTGTGGATTCACTGCATCCAGAGCCGATGGATGATCCTGCAGAGCCTTGATGATGCCGGCCATGGCCTTGTACCAGGGGGCAGAGCCGCTCATGGCCATGAGGAGCCTGAACTCCTCCAGGGCTATCCTGGCGCCTTCAGGGGTATCCAGCCCGAGCGCAGACTGCATGATGCCTGCACTGATCGTGATTTCGTTGTCAGCAGCTTCTTCCGGGTAGTCGGTCAGGAGCCTGGTCCAGGCCTCAAGAGCCAGGGCATGGCGTCCCATCAGGGACAGAGCCTCGGCCTCTGCGCTTGCCCTCGTCCAGGGAGACAGGTTCCTGCCACCCTCGGAGTTGGCAAAAGCCAGCAACCCGGAGCCGTCAGCCTGGCTTCTGAGCAGGCGCAGATAACGCTCAGCGGCAAGCCTGGCATACAGGCCTGTCTCATGAGCCGCTGCGGCCTGGAGTAATTCTCTGGCGGTATCCAGCTCTTGCCTGTCTTCGGCCTGCATGGCCATGTAGAGGAGGGTCCCGGGACCCAGGCGGGTCAATTCAGACAGCCTGGCCCCGGCAGGAAAGGGCAGGCTGTGGCCTGCACCCAGGGCTTTCAGCCATTCTGCCTCTGAATAACCCAGTATGGTGCTTGCTGAACATGCAGAAACCAGAACAATGAAGAAAACACCAAGTACCAGGAGCTTCAGAAATTGTCTGGATTGGTTTGGAACAGTGCTGGAAAGTTGTAGGCCCAGAGGCTGTAAAAAAAAAGACGGAAGCTGTGCCTCCGCCTTTTTACCATCGAAGGCGGCATCAACGCGGCGGGATGTAGATCCAGCTACCGGATATGATGAGGTCGGGATTGGCAAGTTTGTTCGCTTTGGCAATGTTTCCATACAACCATGGTGTCCTGTAATACGCTATGGATAGATCCCAGAGGGTATCACCCCAGCGCACCTTGTACCAGACACCGGGAGCTTTCGTTCCGCCAGGGGCAACCTGTGGACTGGCAGGTGCACTGGCAGGAGGGGTTGCCTTGGCAGGAGCGGGTGCCGGCGTTGCAACTGCCGGAGCTGGCGTTGGTGCGGCTGCCGGAGCTGCAGGTGCAGGTGCCGGGGTGGCAGGGGTCTGTACTGTGGCGGGAGCCGTAGGGGCTGCGGGAGCTCTGTCTGCAGTAACCTGGAAGATCATGTAGGCCAGGCCGAACAGTATGATTACCGCTACGGCGGCCAGCAGGCCGATCAGCAGGGGAGAGGCTTTCTTCTTTTCTTCTGTTTCATCCTCTGGTGCCTCTTCCTCGAAGCTGAAGGGGATGGATGAGGGCGGTTCGGCTGGTGCCGTACCGGAATCTTCTGATTCGGGTATATCAAAATCGAAGGGACTATCGTTGTCCGTAATAATGGTAGTTTCATAGCCGGTACCCGAACCCGCTTCGTCTTCCTGGAAATCGAAATCGGGGATTTCGTATTTCTCTTCTTCGGCAAGGGCTCTCAGGGATACGGTCAGAGTCTGGTGTTCCCCTGTTGCCTCTTCGAGGGCATAGGCGTTCAGGTTGCCATGCTCGTCCAGACCAAGGTCCAGCCGGATGTCCGGGCTGCCTTTGGCTCCCGGTGGGATGTTTTCGATTATGAGGCTTCCTATGTAGGAATTCCCGCTGACATCCTCGTCTGCCTTGCGGTAGACATCGATCTGGACACTCGCCTGGTCGTCCTTGACCGTGGTTACTACGAGCCTTTTCTTGACGGGCTCGCCGTCTTCGAGTATTGGATAGAATTTACCGTCCGCCAGGCGGATACCGATCTTGGCCATGTCATGCTTCCGTTTCTTTCGAAATAGATAAGGGAGTACTTCCCTTACCGTAGAGTATCGACAATTTTCCACTGAATTTCGAGTATATCTGCTTATTTCTTTCCCAGTTAGTGCGATGACATGCCAGATTTGGGTGATGACACGCCAGATCCGGGTGGTATTACGGTAGATTGGGACTATCAGAGCAGCAGATCAGGATACCGACGGCAACAAGGAGTCCAGGCGGCGCATGGCCTGTGCGGCTCCAAGGGGTATGAAGACATCCACGATGTCATCGGTGAATTCGCTTGGTACGGGGTTTATCTCGATGATGGAGCCGCCGTTCCGTTTGATCTGCCGCGGTATGGAGGCAGCTGGATAGACCGATCCGGTTGAACCAATGATCAGGCAGACATCTGCCACCTGGGATGCATCCATGGCTTTGGCATAGGCTTCCCGGGGTATGCCTTCGCCGAAGAAGGTGAAATCAGGCTTGTAGATGCCACCACAATCACAGCGGGGCGGCAGGCTGGCCAGAATATCCTTCTCTGCTGGATGGTGGTGCCCGCAGGCCATGCAGACCAGGTCATCGCAGGAACCGTGGAACTCCGAGAGGGCCAGGGACCCTGCCCTGCGGTGAAGGCCGTCTATGTTCTGGGTAACCGTCATGCACAACCTGCCTGCGTGCTCCCAGGCAGCCAGAATACGGTGGGCGTCGTTTGGCTGTACCGTCATGGTGAATTCGAAGAAGATGGCTCGTAAAGTCTTCCATGCCGTTGCCGGGTCCCGCTTGAAGAAGCCTAGTTCAAGATGCTGCTCGTCATAGCTGCCATAGATGCCGCCCGGACCACGGAAGGTGGGCATCCCGGAATCGGCTGAAATGCCTGCCCCGGTGAAGGCCAGCATGGCGTGGGAGGTCTGTATGATGGACGCGGCCCGAGCCAGGGCGGTATCTGTTGCAGTAGTTGTCACGTTCAGCTCCGAATCACGCCTCGGCATATCCTCCGGCGTATGCTACCATTGTAGCATGAAGGACACGATGCGACATGCCTGAAACCACCCTTGCCGAATTCCTGGCCCTTGCAGCCAACCCTGCTCTGCTGGCCCTGGCACTTGTCCTGCTGGTGGCCATGATGCTGGCCTTGTACCTCGGCCTCCGGCTTGGCAGGCGGGCTGGGAGACTGGAAGCCGAGAAGGGCTTCAGGGGCAGCGAACTGGCTGCCAGGGGTGATGCGGTGAAGCGTTCCCGGGCTGTACTGACCGGCCAGATCGGCGAACAGCTTGCACCCTTCTTCCCGGATTTCCCGTGCGACCCGGCAGATGCCCGCTTTCTTGGAAAGCCGGTGGATTTCATCGCTTTTTCCGGGGCTTCGGCAGGTGCCATCACGGAAGTGCTGTTTGTGGAGGTAAAGACCGGCGATGCCAGGCTGTCCGGGCCGGAACGGGCTCTGAAGGATGCCGTGCAGGCAGGCCGGGTCCGCTGGGTGGAGTACCGCCTGCCGTTGCTTACCAGAAAGCCTGAGTGACCGGAGCCATCGAGGTGGCGCGAAGGGTCGATCCCGTGCTATCATGATGCGGCATATCCTATGTCATCTGATCTGTGGAGGGCGCGATGCTGGACGAACTTGAGCTTGATACCGAAGAGCGCATCCGCGCCTTTACCCATCCCTACCGGATGAAGCTCCTGCATGCTCTCAAGGAAATCGGCGAACCTGCAACCGCAACCGACCTGGCCAGGAAGCTGGGCGACGGTCCCGGCAAGGCCCATTACCATATGCGCATACTGGAAGGCGTTGGCATAGTCGTTCTGGCCCGGACAGAAAGCGTGAACGGCATCGTTGCCAGGTATTACTAGCCTGCTGCCCATGCCTTCATTGTGAAGGGTGGAGCCTTGGGGGATGGACCAGGAGCCCCTCTGCGTGACGAAGTAGCCCGCATGATAAGCCGGCGCTTCCGCGAGGGCCTCAAAGCCTTTCTGGAACGGACTACCGGCACCCGTGAAGTTGGCTCTCCTGTGTTGGCATCTGCTATGGATGAAGATCACTTCCTGTACGACTACCCAATACACTGTGATGATGCCACCTGGGAGCACATCCGTGCCCAGGTAGAGGCCTATGGCAAGCTGTATGGCAAGCCGGCCGCAGGCACTTCTCTCCGTCATCTTTTTGTGGCCGGGACCAGTGATCTTCCTGATAAAGAAACAGCAGGCGCAGCCAGAACCGCGGCTGCATCCACACGCGATTCAAGATTGACCGAGAGGCTGACGGCCACCGGTTCTTGAACCCTTCAAGTCCTGGCCATATACTGAGGCCATGCTTCACCCACAACCAAATGCCCTGCGGCGGCCAGTACAGGTCTGTATAATCGGCGGCGGTGGTACCGGCGCCGCTCTGGCCTACGATCTGGCTCTCCGGGGTCTTTCAGTCATCCTCTACGAAAAGGGCGAGTTTACCTCGGGAACAACCGGCCGGCACCACGGCCAGCTCCATTCAGGGGCGCGGTATGCTGTGGCAGATCGTGCCATTGCCCGGGAATGCATGGAAGAAACCCTCATACTCAGGCGCATCGTCCCCGAAGCCATCGAGTACAACGGCGGAATTTTTGTGGCCACCAACGATGACGAGGCTGATTACGCACCGGTATTCGTGGAGGCCTGCCTGGAGTCAGGGATTCCGGCCCGGGAAGTGCCGGTGGCCGAAGCCCGCGGCTGGGAGCCGCGGATAACCCCTTCTGCCAGGCGCACTGTCTGGGTCCCTGATGGCAGCTTTGATGCCTGGCGGGTTCCTGCCTCGTTTCTGGCAGCTGCAGGCACTCTGGGAGCCCGGCTACGGGCTTTTACCGAGGTGCTGTCAATAGAAGTTGTTTCCGGCAGGGTCTGGGGAGTCGTTGTCCGCGGTCCTGACGGCAGGGAAGAACGTACTGGCTGTGATTATGTGATAAGCGCGACCGGTGCCTGGGCAGGCACAGTGGGAGCCCTGGCCGGCCTGGATGTACCCATAACACCAGCCCCTGGAGCCATGGTGGCCGTTCGGGGACGACTGACTGACATGGTCATCAGCCGCCTGGCACCCCCCGGAGACGGAGACATCCTGGTGCCACAGCGGGGGCTTACCATCATCGGAGCCACCCAGCGCCAGGGCAGTTCGCCGGAAGGCATACTGCCGGAGCCCGAGGAAATATCCTATCTGCTGCGCCGGGCTGACGATCTGCTGCCCGGTTTCTCAGCCGGACCTCTGCACGCTGCCTGGGCCGCCGCCAGGCCCCTTGCCGGCAGGTCGTCCACCGAAGAAGAAGGAAGAGCAATCTCCCGGGATTTTGCGGTGCTGGAGCACGAGGCCGAAGGCGTGGCTGGGATGGCTACCATCATTGGTGGCAAAGCTACCGTGCTCAGGGCCATGGCGCAGAAGGCTGCCGATGTGGTGTGCCGCAGTCTTGGGATCGATTCACCCTGCAGGACGGCTGATTTTGTTCTGCCATCCTGGCGCGAGCTGCATCGGCAGCTTGACCACCAACTGGAAATTCAACTCAGGCACCAGATTGCTGGGGGCAGACCATGATTGCCATACGTTTCATGATCACCGACGGGGCAGATATCCGGGAGTTGTGCGGCAGTTTTGATGCCGGTGCCACCGTACTCGATGCCCTGGAGACTTTGCGGGTCAGGCAGGCCGGGGAACTGTCTGTAGACCAAGCCGGGAACCAGAGCCCGGTTCCTGCCTACCGCCATTCCTGCCACCACGGTTCCTGCGGAACCTGCGGGGCCATCATCAACGGCCTTGAAGGCCTCATGTGCCTGACCCGGCTTGGCGAACTTGCCAAGCCCCGGCCCCGTGTGCCCGGTGGGCCTGAACTGGAACCGGAACTGGACGCAGAAGGCCGCGTGACCGTTCGCCTGGAGCCGATACGCAGAGGTAGCCTTATCGCGGGCATAGCCGCCCGGCCAACCCAGGCTCTGGCAGGCATTCCGGCGGATCTGCCCTACCTGATGCAGCTTGAAACAGGTGAAACAGGCGGCTCCAGCGGCATGACCAACGGCAAAGCGGCCGGCAAGACCGACTTGCCCGGCGATCCAACCAGGCCGGCCCCGGCATATGGAGTGGATAAAGCAGAGCCGGTAGATGGAATGCCGCCGGCAACTGGAGGACCTCCTGCGAGGGTCCGTTTCGAAGCCTGCATCGAGTGCGGCCTGTGCAGTTCTTCCTGCCCGGTGAATGTGCCCTTCATGGGGCCTGCAGCCCTGGCAGCACTGAACCGCCAACGGCAGAAGAACCCGGAAACCACAGAATCCATGCTGGCCCTGGCCGGTACTCCTGACGGCGCAGCAGCCTGTGAGAGGCATCTGGCCTGCTCACGGGTCTGTCCCCAGGGGGTCTATCCGGGCAAGCACATACAACTACTGAAAAATGCCCTGGGAGGCAGGACATGAAGTCGTTTCAGCAAAAGCGGGTGAGGATTCCTTTCAACCGGGCTTTTGCCATGGTAGCTGCGTATACGAGATCACGGTTGGGAACCCAGGCCCGGTCCGTGGCCTTTGTGGTGGTGTATCTGCTGCTGACCCAGACCCTGGTGTTCAGGGTTCCCATCAGGGAAGGCTTCGGAGTGGTCATAGGCATTGCCGCGACCGTTGCCGGTCTGGCTTGCTTTCTGGAAGGGCTCTTCCTGGGCATCATGCCTTTGGGTGAACAAAGCGGTCTGGGCTTGCCAGGCAAGGCCGGCCCGGCTCTCATAGCCCTGTTCTCTGTAGTCCTTGGTATCACCGCGACACTTGCCGAGCCTGCCATAGGCATACTCAAGGTCCAGGGAGGAGCAGTCCTGCCCTGGGACGCACCGGTTCTGTACCTGCTATTGAACCGTGGGTCTACCTGGCTGGTCTGGGCGGTTTCCGCAGGGGTGGGGATAGCCGTGGCTCTGGGCATGTTCCGGTTCCTGTTCGGCTGGAGCTTCAAGCCTTTCGTGTTCATCCTGATCCCTGTTCTGGTGGCAGCTACCTTCATCCTGGAAAGGATTCCGGCCTTGAAAGGTGTGATGGGTCTGGCCTGGGATACCGGAGGAGTAACCACCGGCCCGGTAACGGTGCCCCTGGTGATTGCCCTTGGCGTTGGCCTGTCCAGGATAGTCGGTGCCAAAAAGGGGGGAGCTTCCGGCCTTGGCGTGGTTACCCTTGCCTCGGCTTTGCCCGTAGTTGCCGTGATGGCCCTTGCCGCGGCCCTCTCTCCCCTGGTTCCGGACCCAGGCAGAACCGCGGGCTTTTTTTCTCCCGAACCGGAGACCCGGCGCAAAGCCCTGTTCGTGGCAGGCAGCGAAAGAGTCTTGGGTGCCCTGGCACTGGAGGCCCGGGATGTCGGGCTGCTTGAAGCAGCCGATTTCGACTTTGCCTTTCCTGAAGGTGTGCCTTTTGCAGATGACCCGGATGCCAAGCCTGCCACGCAGCCGCTGGCTGGTCATTTCATAGCGGCAACGAAAGCTGTCCTGCCCCTGGCCCTTGTCCTTGTGGCCGTACTTGTAGTCTTTCTGAGACAACGCATCCGCGGGATGGATGAAGTAGTTCTTGGCCTGATTTTTGCTGTAGCCGGGATGTTCCTGTTCAACCTTGGCATGGAACGTGGGCTTGCCGCCCTGGGTAGCCAGGCGGGGGCCGCCCTCCCCAAAGCCTACGAAGAGACCCTGCGCGTTGACAGGACCCTGACTGTGCGAGGCGTTTCGTCAGAAGAGATCGTTCTGGTTGCCGGACCACACGGGCCCGGGCGCTTTGTCTGGATCCAGGGACCCTCCGGGGCTGAACTGGTCCCCTTCATCCGGGAGAACTGGACCCCGGAAACCGGTGAGTACCGTCATGTGCCGGTGGAGAGTGCGGTCTTCTCCGCCTTCGGAAGATTTGCAGGCTTCGGTGCCGTGCTGGTGTTTGTGTTCATCCTTGGACTTGGTGCAACCCTGGCCGAACCATCCCTGAGCGCCCTTGGCAGCACCGTGGAAGACCTGACCACTGGTACCTACAGCAAAATCACCCTGATGCGTACGGTTGCCCTTGGCGTAGGCCTTGGCCTTGCGGTTGGCTTCGGTCGCATCCTCTTTGATCTGCCCCTGTTCTGGATTCTTGGTCCACCCTACGCCGCGGCCCTGGTGCTGACCTGGTTCTCGTCGGAAGAGTTCTCTGCCATAGCCTGGGATGCCGCAGGGGTAACCACCGGCCCGGTAACCGTGCCTCTGGTCATAGCCACCGGGCTTGGCCTGGGTGCCGGCGCATCGGTTTCCTTCGGGGTGGTGGCAGCAGCCAGCGTGTTTCCCGTGCTGGCAGTGCTGGTATCCGGTCTGGCAAACGAAGCCCGGGCCCGGCGTTCGGTAGCCATGGAGGTAAAGATATGACCCAGACCGGCATGGTTGGCGAGGCCTTGTCCAGGATCAGTTGCGTGGCCGATGTCCAGGTGTCAAACCTGGTAGCGGAAGCCCTTGAAGATCTTGCCCTGCCGGAGCTTTTCATCCAGCGCTGCAAGCAGGTGACCCTAGAGAACCGGACGCGATTCCTGGGTTTCGGGTCCAGAACGGATATGGCCCAGGACAGGGCCGAGCTGTACAGGTTCTACGTGCCCAAACGGCATGAAGCAGGTGTCATGCGGAGAGTGGCAGAAGCGGCCGATCTGTACTTGCCTGGCCGGGGCTCGATCTTTGCCGAGGATGCCTCGGTTTACCGGGGCGACACTGTTGAATTCGACGAGGACAGACTCCGGAAGCTTGCTCCCGGCGAGACTGAGCCTGCAGAGCAGCATGCCGTGCTCTGTTGCATTGTGCAGCGTGGCATGGCCGAAACCCTGGCCAGCACCATCCTGGAGATGGGTCTGTGTGTACCCATCATCTCCTTCGGGGAGGGCATGGGGCTGCGCAACCGGCTGGGTCTCCTGCGCATAACCATACCGGTGGACAAGGAAGTCATCTATTTCATAGTACCCGAACGGGATGCTGACCTGCTTGAGGGCATTGCCGTACACAAGGCCCGCCTTGACCGGCCTGGCCAGGGCTTCATCTACCGCTACCGTGTACGGGCCCGGGCCGTGAACCTCCGGGTGCTCCGGGGCAAGCGCAGCCAGGTGGCCAGCATGGAACAGGTGATAGCTGTCATAGATGACCTGCGAGGCTCAAGCGAATGGCGGCGCTTCTCCCCTGCAGGTCGCAAGAAAGACCGGGTCGGCAGTGCAGCAGGAAGCCTGGTCTGTGTTTCCCTGATCACCGAAGAAGGCCAGGTAGGCAGGTTCGTAGCCGCAGCCATGGAGGCCGGCGCAGGGGGCGCCACCCTGGTTGCCCTGGAGCACCGCTCCTACACCGGTGTGAACCCGGGACTGGCGTCCCATGCCCGGGAGACCTGCGACCTGATCATTCCCGCCGGCATCCTGGACGCCGTGCTGGCCGCAGTTGACGGTGCCGGTTTGTACAAGCCTGGCGTCCATGGCATAGCGGAATGCACTCAGGTGGTGAAGGCGGTAACCTATACCCAGGAGGCCAAAGCAGCCGGTCCCGGGCAGTGACAGTGCCTTTGTCCACTGCCAGGATGGCTTACGCCTCGAACAGCCCCATGATGTCCTCCCCTGACATGCCGGCCAGGCCGTCGGCGCCCTTGGCCACCAGTTCCTCCACCAGCTTGCGCTTGCGGTCCTGCAGCAACAAGACCTTCTCTTCCACCGTGCCCCGGGAAACCAGGCGGTAGATGGTTACCCGTGATTGCTGGCCTATCCGGTGGGCCCGGTCCACTGCCTGTGATTCCACTGCGGGGTTCCACCAGGGATCAAGAAGCAGTACGTAGTCTGCGGAGGTCAGGTTTATGCCCACCCCGCCGGCCTTCAGGCTGAGCAGGAAGGCCCCGGCTCCCTGGGCGGACTGGAATCGTTTGATGCGTTCCTGGCGGTCCTTGGTCTGGCCGTCCAGATACTCGTAGGGTATGGATGCCCCGTCCAGCCGGTCCCGCAGGAGGCCCAGGGCCTTCACGAACTGGCTGAAGACCAGCACCTTGTGTCCCCCGTCCAGGAGTTCGGCCACCAGGTCCACGGCCGCGTCGATCTTGGACCCCCCATATACCGCATGCTCCGGCGAGACCAGCCCAGGGTGGATGGCCGCCTGGCGCAGGCGCAGCAGGGCCTCCAGGATGGATATCGCCGAGTTCTTGAAGCCCTTTTCGGCCACCGTCCTGCCCACCTGGTCGGCAAAATCCTTGCGCAGACCTTCGTAATAACTCTTCTGCCTGGTATCCAGATCAACCCAGCGGATTATTTCCTCTTTGGGCGGCAGGTCGTCCAGTACCTGGGTTTTGGAACGGCGCAGGATGAAGGGCAGGGTACGCCGCCGCATCGCCTCCAGGGCTTCCTCGTCGCCAGCAGCAATGGGACGCTCGTATTCGGCCACGAAGGACTTGCGGTTGCCCAGGAGCCCCGGGTTCAGGAAGGCAAAGTGGGACCACAGGTCCAGGGGACGGTTCTCCACCGGCGTGCCCGTAAGGATCAGCCTGACCCGGGCACGCAGACTGCGCACTGCCCTGCTTACCGCCGCCTCGGGGTTCTTTACCATCTGGGCCTCATCCAGCAGGCAGAGCCCCCACTCGGTTGCCGCGAAACGCTGGATGTCCGAGCGCAGTGTCTGGTACGAGGTAAGCACGATGTCATGGGTCAGCAGCATGGCCGCCAGTTCCGCTGCGGTGGAAGTCCGGCCCGGTCCGTGGTGTATGAAAGGCCGCAGGGACGGGGCAAAGCGCTCCAGCTCGGCAGTCCAGTTGTGCAGCACCGTTACCGGTGCCACGATCAGGGCTGGCCGCAGGAGCTGGTCCTCCGCCAGCTTCAGGAGCAGGGCAGCGGCCTGCACCGTCTTGCCCAGGCCCATGTCGTCTGCCAGCAAGGCACCAAGGCCGCTGCGGGCCAGACGCAGGAGCCATTCGTAGCCCTTGTGCTGGTACGGCCGCAGGGTGGCCTGCAAGCCAGCGGGAACAGGCTCGGGCTCGGTAGGCGCAAGGCCTGCCAGCCGGGAATACAGCTGGGCAGACTCCTCTGTAAGGTCTCTGGACGCATCATCGGCCACCCCATGGATGGCTGCCATGCGACCGAGGTCACGCTTGTCCACCCGGTAGCTGGCGCTCCTGCCCATCCGGGCCGAGGCCATCAGTGCCAGCAGGGAGCGGTCTGCATCGTCGACCACCACCACATGACCACCCAGGTACATGAGCCCGTTACCCAAGTATACTGCCGCGCCGTCCAGCGGAATGCCACGGCCGTCCACATCCAGCCGCATGGTAGCCTCGAACCAGTCCAGCTTGCTGGAGACCATGGCCACCAGCTTGGCCTTCTTGACAGGAGCGGGCTTGCCCTCGGTATACATGAGGAAACAATAACCTGCGTCGCTCATGGGTTTGTACAATTCCGCGGCAAAACGCGGCAGATCGGCGTTCAGCAGCACTTCATGCGTATCCGGCGGAGCCTGGTTCCAGGCCATGGTCCTCGGCGGCGGCAGAGCCAGCTCTCCTGCCAGTCGCCTGAAAAATGCCATGGTCTCCTGCTCGAAGGCCTCATCGCGCTCGATGATTTCCAATACGTCACCGGAGCGTCTGAGCACCTGACTGTCTTGCCCCAGTTCCGAGCCCAGATAGGTGAACCTGAAGCTGCATGAGGCAGGGGACCGCACATAACGGTTGGGCTCACTGAAGGACAGCAAGACCTCCACCTGGGGTGCCGTCCTGACCAGCTCTACCCGGGACGGAATGGCTGCAATGGCCAACTGATCCCCGGCGGCCGCAGCCAGGGACTCGATGAGGGCAGCTGCCTGGCTGTGCCGCACAAGTCTGAAGTCTCCCGGCCGTCCAAGACTGTCCAGAAAACCCTTCTTTGACAACGCACCGGAGCGCACCGGGTAAATCGTGTCGTTCCCTAGATACAGCATGGCTCCCGGGCAGAGCAGAGCCAGCCTGACCGGCCTGCCAAGCCCTGGCCCCTGACCATCGACATCGGCCTCGTAGAAGGAAAGCACCGGCTTGTAGCATGGCTCGCCTTTGTTCATTACAAAAGGCTCGAAACCCAGATGCGCCTTGTCTGCAGGAAGTATCCTGGCTCGTACCGCGGTGGACGGGTCACTCCCATGGGAAAGGAACAGCGGCACTGTCCCCTGGTTGACCAGGCCCGCAAGGTCGACCAGCAGCAGCCCGGCCACCATCACCGGTGCCTGCCGGTCAGGGAAGGCCGACAGGATATCGTCCAGTGCCTCGGCACCTGGCGGCACCGGCAGGCCGGCATAGCCAGGCACCCAGGCCTTGATCCGCCCCGCCGTCCCATCGATCTTGCGGAATATCAGAATGGGTGCGACAACCCAGCGGTCGTGCAGGGGGTACGCACCAAGACCACCAGAGCCCATGATGCAGTACCCCAGACTCCAGCGGGAAAAGTCGGCCGGTTTCGCGTAAGCCGGCCAGGACGGCATAGAGGGCTGGTTTCCTGCTTGTGCTGCCTGTGCAGGCGCTGCCTTTGTGGAGTAGGGCTTCGCGGCAG
>JAVEXH010000398.1:0-3371 GCA_034004175.1 Spirochaetia bacterium | reverse complement strand
GGCTGTATACTTCACTTCCATCCGTGTTGAGCCCGATTCCAGCTTGATGGAGACAGGAATACCATCCATGAAATCAACCAGCATTTCAGGCAGGCTGTCCTGATTGTCATCTACACTCATCGAAGCCGGGAGTCCGGACTCATACTTGATCATGACTTCATGACTGCCGTCGTCGTTGCTGTCCAGTACCAGTATTCCATCAAAGCTCCTGAACAAGTCCAGGAGACCCTCCAGAGCTTCCTTCCCGGAGAGAAGCCGGCTCAAGGCAACAAGATCAGCCCATTCAAGCACTACCGGACCAGCCTCTTCATCACCGGTCAGAAGCTCATCCATGGCACGGTACTCATCAATCAAGCCAAGCCGAACCGCCTGGATGGCACTGTAACCAGGACTGCCGCCCATAGCCCGGTATTCACGCACCAGAAACCTGGCTAGCTCCACGCTGGGGGCGTAGGGGGCAAGCAGTATATTCATCCGACGATCACGCTCGGCCAGAGCCGGACGCAGTTCAAAGAGTCGTGCCAGGAGACCGGCATTCAAGGGGTTCTGCTCAAGCGGTTCACTCCGGCTCAACCAACGGATTACCGGACGGGGATCATCGGGGAACCGTCTCAAAGCCTCTGCCACCAGGCTGCGCTCTCCATCCAGATCACCAAGCATGCGCCTTGCCATGGCACCAGCGTACATCACCTCGGGATCTGCAGGTTTTCCTTCCAGAAAACGGATGGCATCTTCCGGCCTCTTTACCCGTACCAGAAGACCTGCATACAGAATTTCAGCATCCACAGGATCGTGGAACCGGTACTCAGCTCCTGCAAGAGCCGTCTCCATACTGGCCAGGGCAGTTGCAAGGGGCTCACCGTTTGCCAGATCTATCATAGCCCGCAGATAGTTGGCATCAGGGTCTGCAGGGGCAAAGGACAGGGCTTCTTCAACCAATTCACTGGCTTCATCGGTGAAGCCGAGAGACAGGGCAGAAATGGCGCCTGAAACCCGTGTTGCAGCAAGGGCTGTGTTACGGCCAGAGGTGCTTGATTGGGCAAATGCGCCGGTACCGGCAAAAACCACGGCCATGGTGAATACCACAACCGCGGCCAATCTGCCGGATGGCTCAGGTAGAGGCAGGCTCCGGAGCATTGAAGCCAAAGAGCACCTTGATGTCTTCATCCAGCAGGGTCTCCTTCTGAATCAGTTCTTCGGCAAGCCGTACAAGCTGATCCTTGTGATCGCCCAGAATATCGAAGGCGGCCTTTCTTGCCTCATCCAGCAACGAGAAGACGGCTTTGTCTATGCGCATCGCTGTATCCTCGGAATAATCCTTGTGCCGGGCAATTTCCTTGCCCAGGAAGATGGGTTCTTCTTCCTGGCCATAGGCAATCGGCCCCAGTTCGTCGGACATGCCCCACTCGCAAGCCATCCTGCGAGCCATGTCGGTGGCCTGCCGCAAGTCCTGGGCCGCTCCGGTGGTTGTTTCTCCATAGATGATGCTCTCGGCTGCATAGCCGCCGTAGGCAATCACGATACGGTCACGCAACCAGCCCTTGCCTTTGGAGTAGGCATCGTTGGCAGGCAACGACATGGCAAGGCCCAAGGCCCGTCCCCGGGGGATGATAGTCACCTTATGTAAAGGATCGGCATTCTTGAGGTAATAATGCAACAAAGCATGGCCGGCTTCGTGATAGGCAGTGGCCTTCTTCTCTTCTTCCGTAATGAACATGGAAGTTCTGGCTATACCCATCATGATCTTGTCCCGGGCATCCTCGAAGTCGATCATTTCGACCACTTCCCTGCCCTTGCGCACGGCAAACAGGGTAGCCTCATTGACCATGTTGGCCAGATCAGCGCCGCTCATACCCGGGGTTGCCCTTGCCAGACGGGTCGCATCGATTTCATCTGAGACAGGAACCTTGGCCATGTGGATCTTCAGGATGGCTTCCCTCTCCTGCACGTCGGGCATGGCGACCACTACCTGACGGTCAAATCGCCCTGGCCGTAGCAATGCTGCATCCAGTACATCAGGACGGTTGGTGGCGGCCAGGATGATCACACCATCTTTCGTGTCAAAGCCGTCCATTTCAACCAGCATCTGGTTCAGGGTCTGTTCACGTTCATCGTGTCCACCGCCATACCCAGCGCCACGGGTTCTGCCTACTGCATCCAGTTCGTCTATGAAAAGAATACACGGAGCACTCTTCCGACCCTGCTCGAAGAGGTCTCGGACGCGGCTTGCACCGACGCCTACGAACATCTCCACAAAATCAGAGCCAGACATATGGAAGAAGGGCACATCTGCCTCACCGGCCACAGCCTTTGCCAGCAAGGTCTTGCCAGTGCCCGGCATGCCAACGAGCAGCACACCTTTCGGAATGCGGGCTCCAAGCTTCACGAATTTCTGGGGGTTCTTGAGATAGTCAACGACTTCAAGAAGTTCGTATTTGGCTTCCTGCTGGCCAGCGACATCTGCAAAGGTAACCTTCTTGTCAGTCTCGGCATAGCGCTTGGCCTTGCTCTTGCCAAAACTGAAGGCCTTGTTGTTGCCCTGGGTCTGCCTGAGTATCATCCATATGAGGAAGACTGCAAAAAACCATGGAAACAGTTCAGCCAGAATGCGCAAGGGACTCGGTGATGACTCGGTTCCCTCTACCCGTACTTCCTGGGCTGCAAGCCTGTCCAGAAGGTTAAGATCGGCATAGGGAATAAGGGTAAGGAATTCCTGGGTATCCCCGGTTTTCCCCTTGAGGGTTCCTTCTATCCTTGTCTGGTCAACAATCCTGACAGATTCGACATTACCCTGGTCCAGATGGGCAATGAAGGCCGAATACGGAATGGATGGTTTTGGAGCCTGGCCATCAAAGAAAAACAGGCCAAGTGAGGCGGACAGAAGGCCCACAAACACAATAAGTGAGATCCTTGAACCTTTGGGCGGTCCACCAAGGGGCTTGCGTGGAGTTTTGTTGTTATCGTTGAACTGCATCGTCTGAGACGACTCCTTTCATTTCAAGAACGAGAAAACCTGGGGATGCCTGCCCTGCAAGGGTGTCATTCCTCCGGTAAATATCACGTGAACCAGCCTGGGATCCAAGCACAGCCACAAGACCAGCCCTGTCCTCGACCACGGGAACTGAATCACGAAGATGTGCGGGAATCTGCAGGTCAGCCAGCAAGCGGTCAAGCTGACGCGATCCTGCTCCAAGCCTGATGACATCACCCGGGCGCCGGGATCTGATGATCAGGGGCCAGTCAAAAGCGTCAAGGCGCAAGCCAACATCTTCCTGCTGGCAGTATATCCTACATTCCATGCCTGTGCCTATTCTGAACCGGCCGGGAGACTGCACTTCAAATGAAAAACCTGAAGTCAAAACACCAGCCGG
>JAVEXH010000397.1:0-3372 GCA_034004175.1 Spirochaetia bacterium | reverse complement strand
GGTTTTCCGGGCACCAGCCCCGGAGCGGATGCGATTTCTACGTGTGCCCCAGCCTGAAGGAAGAATTCGGCTTGTCCATACTGGAAGCCATGGCCGCGGGCCTGCCAGTCTGCGCCCCCTTGAACGGGGGAGCCAGGACCTATCTGCGTCATGGGAACAATGGCTTCCTGATTGACACCAGGGATGCGCTGTCCCTGGGCCGTGACCTGCGGACGATACTGGTCAATCCAGACGGACAAGGGATACCATACTGGAGCTCGCCCGGAATCAGGCGCATCAGGAAACGCGCCAGACAAACGGTGGAAGAAGACTATTCATTGACTGCCATGGCAAGTGAATATGCCGGTTTTTACCGGCGCATGGCCGACGGCAAGGAGCCCGAACATGGAACACGATGAGCTGAGAACAAGGATCAAGCTGGTTATGGCAAGCCAGCTGTACGGCGTATTGTCGACCCAGGGAGAAGAAGGCTTGCCACATTCATCGATCATTGCCTTTGCCAGCGCCGATGACCTGCGCAGCCTGGTCTTTGCGACCCCGAAGAACACCCGCAAGCACCGGAACATGCTGGCCCGCAGAGGCGTGGCTTTCTTTGTTGATGACCGGCGGGAGAACCGGGAGGATCTCATGCAGGTTGTAGGCATAGAGGCCACCGGCCAGGCAATAGAGCTTGCCGGGGACGAGTGGCAGACCTACCGTTCTGTACTGCTGGCCAAGCATCCCCAGATGGCCGGTTTCGTAGACTCGCCGGGAAGCGCCCTGATACGTATAGCCGTCAAGGAGTATGATGTGGTGGACCACTTCCAGCATGTCCTGGTCCTGCCGGTGGATGGACCTGTTTCAGGAACTGTGGCCGGATCTGCTGGTGTAGGTGCTACCAGAAGCGGCGGCAATCCTGCATGAAATCCGTTTGTGTCCCTGCCGGGTATCTGCTTGAATACCTTCAGGCAGGAGGGCTGTCCGACAGGATGGCCATGCTGGCCGGGCGAAGCCTGTCAGCACAACCGTTACTGGAAAGGGCCCTTGATCTGAGCCTGGAACTCAGCCTGTTGCTTGCGACAAGCCCTTTCCCGGACCGTTTGCAGGAAAAGCTGCTGCAAAGCCTTGATGAGCTTGGCGGCAGGTTGCTGGTCCGGGCAGACGGCCCGGGTTGTGGCCCTTCCGGGATGGACCTTGGAGTTGCCTCCACCAGGGCGGAAGCCCTGAACCTCATACTGGCTGGCTGGGCCCGGGCCTGGTCGCCCTCGGCCTTGCTTGAAAGGCCACTTGTTATCCCTTCCGCCGATACTCCTCAGGATGCCACGCCTGTAATCAAGGTAGTCGAAACAAACGGAGGAACTGCGGCAGCAGGGACAGACTACAGAGGCCGGGACAAGACAAGTACAGCCAGGCCGCTCGTGGAGTTCCTGCCCGATGGGTCAGTCGTCCGGCTTGATGCCGGCAGCTTGAAGGCAGCCCTGGACAACGCGGAAGATGAACTACTCAAGGGCCTACCCCAGGCAGCCACGGGAATACAGGATCTGGCCAACTGGATACGCTACGCTTTCGGTTCGGGCTACAACAGCTGGAACCAGCCTGCCAAGGCCTTTGCCTTCATGGAACTGCTTCTGCCTGCCTGCCATCGTCATGAGGCTACGCGTGGGAATCATGGAACTGAAGGACTACCCGCAGGGCTGGACAGCGAAATGCCGGATGAAGTTGTTGCGCTGTGGCATCTGGCCCTGCGGGCCACCAGCCTTCAGCTGGCCCTACCCCCTGCTCCGGAGCTCTCCGGCCAATCAGCAAGTGGAGGCATCCTGCCCCAGCAGCTTACCGGTCTGGCAGCGGCACCTGGCAGGGCATCCGGCAGAGTGTCCCGATCCAGCGGACGCCCACTGACGCCGCGCGGATCATCAGGAGGAACTGTCATCATCTGCAAGCAGCTGAGTCTGCCGCTGATGGCAGCCAGACCGGCTGCCGTGCTTGAACGTGATGGCAGCCGCCTCGGCCTTGGTGCCCTGCTTGCCAGGGATGCTGGCATACCCTGCATCAGCGGTATCGGTGATCTGACCACACTGCCCGACGGTCTGCCGGTCATGGTGGATGGGTATCTGGGCCTGGCAACCATCCACCGCGGTGCAGGCAGGGCATAAGGAAGCTTCAGCAGGGATGCTCCATCTCGTTCAGGCGCTTCACAGAATAAAGGAAAAGAAGAAGCCTGCCCGGCCTTTGATGGGATTGTAGACATTCAGTACATGGAGGATTGCCATTTCAAGTGAACAAGAAAAACCAGGACTGGAGTACAGATGGATGCCGCCAATCACGGAAGAAGCACCAGCGCTGCTGCCGTTCAGACGATCACCGGAATTGGTGGTCATAGTCAGAACCCCCAGCTCAAACCCCACGTAGGGAATAAGAATATTCCGATGAACCGAACCAGGATTTTCGAAACTCAGATTCCAGCCCAAACCAGTATATGCCCCGGGAAGGAATGCAGAAAAACCGGTTTCATGCATGAACCCGAACTGTAAATACACCTCCCAACGGGCGCGCTCAAGAAGACGTTCCTGTTTGCTATACCCGATAAAGGATGAAACCAGGCTATGCCGATAGCCCAGACCTAGCCATGCATCGGGATCTCCAGCAAAATCAGCCCAGTATTCCAGGCTGAACCCGGGAAGGTTCAACTGGTGATAAGCCTTGACCCGTTCCTGGGCGCCAGCCGGCATCAGGAAAGTCAGCATGAGGCCAAAAACTACTGCTTTGAAGCAATCAGTCCGACAGAGCATGGATAAGATCCTCCCTGGCTTTCACAATGGCTGTGATATCGTTTTCAAAGGATACACTGGAACGGGCAATGGCAAAGACACGGGCGTTTGCCTCGTAAGCATTTCCCTGCTTTTTCCTGAGCAGCTCAAGATACTCATAATCCTCGAATCCATCCCGCAGTATCTTCATTCTCAGACTGGTAATGGGAATATTGCTTTTTGTGAACGGAATCCCTTCATAGCCAGGATAAAAAAGCGTGCCGTCACCATTTGCCTGATAGTCGTACTGATCAATCCAGGGATCTCCCTTTCTGTAAGCAACTGTTGTATTGTAATACAGGAAACCTGTTGCCCCATAACGTTGCATGATCCATGGAATGATCCTGTGGTAGGCAGCCGGACTGTCGATGAATAGATTCGGGTAATCCAGTATCTGTGCAGAGGTACAGGTATACAGCCAGAACTCCTTGCCTTTTTCTATCTCGTTCCGGTAAACCGAAGGTTCAGGGTTGTAGTGGAAATCCGGGTAGAAGGAAACACCTTTGGCAAATAGTGGGAAAAAGGGAAAGCTGTCACCGAGTGAAAGTATATCTGGACACCAGATATCCATATCTTCTGCTAGCAA
>JAVEXH010000396.1:0-3381 GCA_034004175.1 Spirochaetia bacterium | reverse complement strand
TGTGCTCTTCCGATCTCGAGGGGCAGGCTTACCACGGAACGGGTCCGGTGATCCATTACGGATACCATATCCAGCCCGGGTGACCGGCTTACATCAACGGGAACACCTCTGGTCGTACAGCGCTGGCCTGACTCATCGGTCCAGATCAGCTCTATGACAAACCCGGCACGCAGGGAGGCCTCCACCAGACGGTTCTTGCCTTGGTAGTCGAGGGCTCCTACGCTGATCTCCCCACCTGTGTGCCTGCTTCCGGCGGCCACTTCCAGTTGGTCGTCCGACAATATGAGCCTGGCTTGAACCCTGTCTGCCAGTTCGGTCCTGGCCTTTTCAGGTAGATCCATCTCATCTATCCGCGACAGCAGGTGATCCAGAAGCTGGGAAGGTTCCTTGTCCAGCTTACACGAATTGGAGGAGAATGCAAGCGGCTCAGGGAAGGTCCGTGCGGAAGTGGCCTGATCGGGAGAGCCGACATGGCCGAAGGATGTTTCCAGCCGCCAGTTATGTACTTCCAGCATGGCAGCCTGCCGTGTGGCTGCCAGGATCTCACCCCTCAGATCTACAGGTATGCCCGCAGAGGCAAGAGCCTTTCCAGCCGTCTCCAGATCCCTGGCAGCCAGGAGGTACACACCCTCGCCCAGCTTTTCCCTGACCAGGGCTGCAGCACCGGGAGCATGGTCAAGGATGGAAGCAAGATGACCATCAAGGGCCACTACAATGCCCGTGCGTACCCTTACGGCCCTGGCTTCCGACTCCCAGGCGTCCAGCGAGAAGCGGAAGCCCTGGGGCAAGGGTCTGCCCGAGTGGGTTTCAAGGAAAGTTGCCATAGCTTCAGCGGTGAAGCCGAAAGAGTAAGCAGCCATCGCGGCAGCACGATCCAGAGTGGCTGTCCAGACCGTACCGGTGGATTCAAGCCGTGCAACAGAGGCTATGTAGGCCCGGACAGAGGGACTTGCTTCGGGCAGTATACGTATTTCATGGGAACCTTCCACCACGACCCCTGGTCGCTCCTGCCCGGCCACAGTGCCTTTTGTGCACAGCTGGACGAAGGCGGCAGCGGCAGCGGTGGACCGCAGATAGCCACCAGACAGTTCGCGCAGGAGGCCGGACTCGGTAAAACGGTCAGACAGGACGCCAGCCAGCTGTATGGCCTCGACAGCTCCGAGGGTTGCAGTGCCCGGATCGCCAGCAGAAGCCCCGGCATGGCGCAGCAATACCACCCCCGCCACGCGTTCCATGGAAGCCGGTGCCAAAGCCAGAGCCGGAGGCAGGGCAGCCAGGACCGCCACTGCACCGGAGGCTGCCATGGCCGTGCTGCAGGGAAGCTCGGCATCGGCTACCACCAGGTAGGCCGGAGCCAGAACTCCCGCAGCATCACAGATGCCTATGAAGGACTGGGGGTCGGCCATGGGTCGACTCCTGGAATCCATGACAAAGGCACCTGCCCTGAGCAAGGCCTGCATGGCCGACTTGATGGCCTCGCCGCCTGGAACCAGCCTGGGTGCTGTTTGTGCCAACATGGCCCCAGCCCGCTTGACCGGAACCGACAGGTTCTTGAAAGCCGGCTGGAAGTGGACTCCGCACGAAACAAGGGCACAGAAAGCCGCAAAGGGGTCTGGTTCCGGAATTGCCGGGGTGGCCTCATCAAGCCTGGCATCAAGATGACGGGCCTCGCCCGCTCCTATGAGGTCATCAGGCTGCAAGACCTTGGAAAGGCAATCATGCAAGGCAGGAACCAACGAGATGAATTCCTTCCCTGTTCCATCTTTGTAGGCATAGATGACAAGACGCTCACGGAGGATGGTTATGTGGGCTCCAGCTATGCGTCCCTTGGCCGTCCGGCCATCAACGAAACGCTCCAGGGCAGGGGTATCCATGTCTCCACCGAAGTGGAGCACCGCAGCCACCAGACGGTCCTCACGATCCATCAATTCCACTATCAGATCCTGGGTGGCCGGCTTGCGCAGATAGGCCTCCAGGCTGGCCATCAGGTCATGCTTGTTGAACGGCGTCCTGATGGGGCCGACCCAGCGCTTGTAGGCATTTATCAACAGATCACCGGAGTCGGCAATCAGGGCATCACGCCAGCGTTTCAGTTCGATGGCGCCCATTCAGACTCCTCCCAGGCTTCGATGTTGTACCGGTAGCCTTGCTCCGTGAGGAAACGCCGGCGGTTGTCGGCGAACTCCTCTTCCACGGTGTAACGGGACACGATGGAGTAGAAATACGAGTTCTTGGCCTTTGGTCTGAGTATGCGCCCGAGCCTCTGGGCTTCTTCCTGCCTGGACCCGAAGGTTCCTGAAACCTGTATGGCCACCGACGCATCGGGAAGGTCTATGGCGAAGTTGGCAACCTTGGAAACCACCAGGACCTGCACTGTCCCCGAACGGAATAGGGCATACAGCCGTTCCCTTTCGGCATTCGGTGTTGATCCTGTAATGAGAGGTGCCTTCAGTTCCTTGGCCAGGAGGTGCAACTGGTCCAGAAACTGGCCTATCACCATCACCAGATCTTCACGGTGATTGACGATGATATCACGGACAACCCGCAGCTTCACTTCATTCTCGGCGGCAATGCGGTGACGCTCCCGGGGTTTTGAAGAGACATAGCGCAGCCGGTCATGGTCACGCATGGGAACCCGAATCTCACGGCAGAAGGCCTCGGCTATGAAACCCTTGCTCTCGAGGTCCTTCCAAGGCACATCATAGCGCTTCGGACCGATCAGGCTGAAGACATCATCCTGGTTGCCGTCTTCCCGTATCAGTGTGGCGGTGAGCCCCAGGCGACGGATGGCCTGTATCTCCGCCACGACCCTGAAAACAGGAGCAGGCAGCAGATGGACCTCGTCATAGATTATCAACCCCCACTTCTCGCGTCGGAACAGGTGGAAATGAGGAAAGTCAGCATCCTTGTCGGGGCGCCAGGTAAGGACCTGGTAGGTTGCTATGGTGACCGGACGGACTTCTTTGGCCGCACCGGTGTATTCACCTATATCAGCAGGGTCAAGGTCGGTCTTGTCCAGAAGCTCATCCATCCACTGATGCACCGCGGCAACGTTGGTGGTGATGATCAGGGTCTTCATACCGACCGCAGCCATGCAGGCCATACCCACAATGGTCTTGCCTGCGCCGCAGGGCATGACGACCACACCGTAACCCGTACCCGGGAGGCCCCTGCCGGTGAAGGCCTTCACGGCATCCTCCTGATAGGGTCTCAGCCCGAACTCCCCCCTCGCGCAGACCTGTTTCAGGTTCAGCGGCAGAGGATCACCTTCGGTCAGCGGTGCCTCGTCCAGCACCGGCCAGCCGGTCTTCACCAGTTCACGCTTCACCGTGCCCCGGTCGGTCAGGCCGATGACAAAGCCTTCACCGTCGGGTCTCAGGA
>JAVEXH010000395.1:0-3382 GCA_034004175.1 Spirochaetia bacterium | reverse complement strand
GAGATACCCTGGCATGAGATGAATGTGAACAATGAACTGACGCTTGGCACCACACATCCCTGGGCCCAGGAACTTGAAACCAGGTTGCGCCGGACCATCTACCAGTGGCGGCACATGCCAGGTGACATGGTGGTTAACGACTACATAGACTGCCCTCTGGTCATACATTCAACAGACTTCGGTATCCATGAAGAAGTGGACGTGGCCAAAACCGATGATGGCAACGATATTGTCTCCCGGCATTTCCATATACAGATAAGCTCCATGGAAGATGTGGACAAGATAAAGATGCCCACCGTTACCCACAACGCAAAGATGACCGAACTGGCCTACAACACCATGCAGGACATCTTCAAAAATGTACTGCCGGTGAAGAAGGTAGGACAGACCCATATCTGGTTTACCCCCTGGGACTACCTGATACGCTGGACCGGTGTGCAGGAAGCCATGTACGCCCTCTACGAGGATCCCGACATGGTCAACGCAGCAGTGGAACGCATGACAGACGCATGGATGGTTGAACTGGACCAGTTTGTGCAGCAGAACCTGCTCTCTCTGGACTGTGACAATACCCGCATCGGTTCAGGTGGCTATGGCTATACAAAACAGCTTCCGGGCCAGCCCTTTGATCCAGGGCATGTGAAACCCCACAACATGTGGGGCTGTTCCAATGCCCAGATATTCTCGGAGGTCTCACCGGAAATGCACTGGGAGTTTGCCCTGCGCCATGATTTCCGCTGGCTGGAACGCTTTGGCCTCACCTACTACGGTTGCTGCGAGCCCCTGCAGGGCAAGCTGGACCTGATGCGCAAGATTCCCAACCTGCGCAAGATATCCGTAAGCCCCTGGAACGACTACGACCGCATACTCCCCGACGTGAACGGCCAGTATGTGGTCAGCATCAAGCCCAATCCAGCAATCTTCGTGGATGATGTCTTCAGCCCCGGGCTGGCCGAAGCCACCCTGCAGAAGGCCATTGACGCCGGAGGCGATTTCAGCCACATCGAGTTCATCATGAAGGACATATCCACCGTACGGTATCGACCACAGAACTTGTGGAAATGGTCCGAGCTTGCCATGGATGTGGTCAGACGGGCAGAAAAGAAATAGGGGAGACAGTGATGACTCCCCGGGAAACAGTGCTGGCTGCCTTTGAACACAAACCAACCCGGACTGTTGCAAAATGGTTCGGCTCATCTCCGGAGTTCATAGCCCTGGCGGTGGATACTCTGGGACTTGCGGACGAAGAAGCACTGCGCCTGAGGCTGGGTGATGATTTCAGGCGGGTAGGTTCCACTTGGGCCGGCCCCACCCATATCCTGTCTCCGGGGGCAACCTGGATCAGCCCCTTCGGAGTGGAACGAACCGGCCTCTTCTACGGAGAACCTACCTCCCACCCCCTGGCGGGCAAGACAAGCCTGGCAGATCTGGAAGACTATCCCTGGCCCGATCCTGCCTGGGCAGACGTTTCCGGTATCCGGGCTGCAGCCGCCAGGTATGACGGGCATTTTGCCATACTCGGCGGCGAGTGGTCGCCCTTCTGGCACGATGCCATAGACCTGGTTGGCATGGAGAACCTGTACTACCTGATGTACGACGAGCCAGCCTATGTGGACAGCCTGCTGGACAGGATAAACGGCTACTATCTGGCAGCCACCGAACGTGCCTTCGAACTGGCTGGTGACCTGATAGACATACACTTCATAGGCAATGACTTCGGCGGTCAGACCGGCCCCTTGCTTGGCCCCGACCTGTTCGACCGCTACATGAAGCCCCACATCCAGGCCCATGCAGAGTTGGCCCACCGGTACGGCAAGAAACTGATGATGCACTGCTGCGGCGGCTTCAGACCCCTGATACCATCGATGATAGCTGCCGGGGTGGACGGCCTGCACGCCCTGCAACCCGACTGCAAGGGTATGGATGCAGCAGGGCTCAAAAAAGATTTCGGAGACTACGTGGTGCTCAACGGCGGGCTGGACAGCAAGACCTACCTGATCCAGGGTACTCCGGACCAAGTCAGGGAGCAGACCAGGCAGGTCATGAATGTAATGAGCCCTGGAGGCGGCCATGTAGCCGGAGCTAGCCACGATTACATACTGCCCGAGACGCCTCTGGATAATGTGCTGGCCATGTTCGATGCCATCATGGAATACCGTTGCTCCTGATATTTTCCCCATGTCTGGCAAGAAAATCCTGAGGGCTGACACCGAGAATTTTCCTGAAAATAGCGTGGAAATAGCTGGTTTCAGCAAAACCCACAGCCTTGGCCACATCCTTGGTTCTGAGTTCCCCTTCCAGCAAGAGGGCCTTGGCCTTCATGATACGAAGCTCGTTCAGATACCTTGAATAGGTATTGCCGGTTCTCTCCTTGAACAGTTTACCCAGATAGGCTGCGGACAGGCCGAAGCGTTCCGCGATGGTCTTGAGAGCCAGGGGATCGGCATAATGAAGTTCCGTATAGGTTATGAGTCTCTCCACCAGGGAGGTGGACAATTTACCCCGGGCAATCAGGGTGTCCAGCAGTTCAACCGCCGAGGCCCGTATCCACTCCAAAGCCTCGACTGGATGCTCGCGCCTGGCCAGACCCCGGTACAGTAATTCGTACCCGCCAAACAGCGACACGCCGTCAACCTCGTGGGTACGTGCCAGATTCAGGAGGCCGGACAGCATCTCGATGAGCAGGCCCCTGAAATAGTCCACCGACATGGCATGGCTGTCGGCAATGCGGCGATGCAGGTCCTCAAAAAAGCCGTTGAGATCCTCCAGACGACCTTCCGCTATGATGCCGCAGAGCAGGTCAGAGGGAGAAAACTCCAGACCCTGTCTGGATTCTATGTAGGAATCGGCCTCTGCGGCTGTTACGATGGAAAGCGGCAGGTAGCGGATGGGTTCCACAACCAGGCCGCTGAACCAGTCAGCGGCTGTGCGCACCGCAAGCATGCCATCCATCACCGGCGACTGGTAGGTTACCGCCTTCAGGGTTCCATCCTTCACAAACTCCAAGCCACGCCGGGTTGCACCATTGGCAACACAGATGATGTCCTGCCGGTTACGTTCCACCAGGGCACGCTTGATCCCTTCCACGGGGACCGCATCATCTGCCGAAACAATACCCTTGAGCCTGTCACCGTAGCGGTCCAGCCAGGTCAGTACCGCCAGACGGGTGCGCTCACGCTCGAACTCCGTGAATCGCACATCAAGGCAAACCATCTGCGGCGCCAGCTTGGCAAGTTCGGTACGAAAACCCCAGACACGGGCAAGGTAGGGCGAGGTTCCCGGTTTATGGCTGATCATGCAGTAGCCACCCTCATTGTGCATCAAGGATGCAAAATGACGGGCCAGCAGACGGTGTTGCCCCCAGTCGTTGGGTCCGGTCCAT
>JAVEXH010000394.1:0-3393 GCA_034004175.1 Spirochaetia bacterium | reverse complement strand
TCATTAGGCAAACAAACGGCCACAAGAGCCTTTGCCCGGGCCTATGGACAGAATCGACTGGCGATAGTTGTGCATTGTCAGCGGGTGATTGGTGGTGTTGGATGCCTGACAGGTTATGGGGGGGGGCTGGACCGCAAACGCTTCCTCATCGACCTGGAATCAAGACTTTCCTAGAGGCCGGTTTCCCAGGAGCATGGCTAGCATCCTATAGGGTTTGCGCAACTGCCAGCGGAGTACTATAATCGAACAGTGGCGTAATATGATCCAGCCTTTTTGCACGGGTTTTTCCATGGGAGTACCTGTATGATCAAGAAGAAATATACCCGGGATCCGGGATCCTGTACTGTCACCTTCATCATCGGCCTTGATCAGGCTGCAGGCCATGACAGCTATAATCTGGTCGGTGACTTCAACAACTGGAGCAAGACCGACATGCCACTCAAAAAAAAGAAGGACGGCACCTTTGAAGCCAGCATCACCCTTGGTTCAGGAAGGGAATACCAGTTCAGATACCTCGTGGATGGTTCAGGCTGGGAAAATGACTGGAATGCGGACAAGTATGTGCTGAACCCCTATGGAAATGAGGAAAACAGCGTAATCCTGATCTGACCAATCGTATAGATACAATTTGAACTATTGACATAATCTACTATACGCTATTTACTATTCTAGCAGGTTGACAGGTCTTCTCTGTCGCCCTCAAGACCAATCAATCATCCCAGGAGGATACAATGAAGAAGTTTTCAGCGGTACTCATAGTACTGTTCATGGCGTTTTCCGTGCTTTCGGTCAGTGCCCAGGCCCGCGACAACGGCATCTACTTTGCCGAGCAATCAGAGTTTTCCAGCAGCGGCTGGAAGTACCAGGCCGTTCTTGAAGTAAAGGGCGGCAAGATCGTAGCTGCCAACTGGAACGCAGTAAACAGGCTCGGTGTAGCTGACAAGAAGTCCCATGCCGCAGCTGGCCTGTATGGTATGGCCAAGATCGCCAAGCAGGGCGAATGGGATGTCCAGGCAGCCAGAGTGGAAGCAGAGCTCCTCAAAGTGCAGGATCCCGCTAAAATCGCTGTAAAGGCAGACGGTAAAACCGATGCAATTTCCGGTGTTTCGGTAACTGTCAAGGAATTCCTTGACCTGGCCAAGGAAGCACTTGCAGCCGGTCCGGTACCCAAGGGCAGTTACTCGAAAGACGGATGGTACTATGCCAAAGCTGCCAGCTTTGACAGCAGTGGGTACGCGTCAACTGCCCTCATCACGGTAGTCAACGGTCGCATAGTCAGCGCCGTATGGAATGCACTCCACAAGAATGGCGGAGATTCAAAATATGTCAGAGCCATCAAGGGCAGCTACAAGATGAATGCCAAGCAGGGTGAATGGAACGTCCAGTCAGACCGTGTGGCCGCCGAACTCGTGAAGCTGCAGGATCCGTCCAAGTTCTCCATCAACGCCAACAAGAAGACAGATGCCATTTCAGGCGTTTCTGTCACCATGAAAGAGTTCGCCGATGTTGCCATGGAAGCCCTGAAGGCTGCCAGGTAAACAAGCCGACTCATCCCTGTCATCAAGGATCAGAAACGCCCCGGTCATCGGGGCGTTTTTTTTCAAGTGAGAATGTTCCCGGAATCTGATCGCAGAGCCAGATTCCGGGAATTCAGTTCTGGAAGGGAGAGCATAAAAAAGAACGGTATGCCTGGACGTCGGGCGCATACCGTTCCGGTGAGTTCTACTCACCTTTACAATATCGGCCTGTGCGACGGATTGCTTTACTCTATTTGTCTTCTGTACAGGTGGCCAGATTACCGGGAACGGGTGGCCAGACAGTCTGCATGCCAGATCGCGCTTTCCTGTACTGCAGAATACAAGCGCCAGGATTTGTCCAGGCTATCGGAGAGGGTCCGGGCCCGTCCGCCAATCAAGTCTGCCGCTGATTCAAGGATGAATCCGACCACATCCCTTGCTTCGTTGCCAAGCAGTCGGTCATCAATGCCGGACAAAGCTGCAAGGACTTTGTCCAACTGCGCCCCTCTGGCACTGCGGGCTTCCTCAACCAGGGCAAGGGCATCCGAGGCCAGCCCGCTGATCCTGACAAGCTCCTTCTCCAGTTCCTGGATCATTTCACTGATGAGATTTTTGCTTTCTTCCGGATTCCTCGTCAGACCTGCAAGCTCTTTACGAAGCGTGTCCATCCGGTCCTGGAGTACGTCGGCAACAACTGGCAAGCCCAGAACTTCATCCAGCCCGACCAGAGGCATGCCCGGCGTTGCCAGACCCTTGGCAGAAAGATTGAAGGTATCCGGACAAGAGAGTCTTTTGATCTTGTTCGCGAACCACCAGGAGTACAGTGACAGACGCCGGTCCGTGACAACCATGCCCCCATCATTTGATGGAGCAAGATACGGTTGCCCGCCACGCAGAGCCTGGAAGGCTGCAGATGAGGCCGGGCCAAGCCTGGTTCCTGACTGCAAGGCCCGCTGTTCAAACAGACTGGCCCGGGCATGGGTCTTGCCGTCCGGAAAGCCCAGATCCAGGCCTGCCATGAACAATGGCGTGCAGCCAAGCAGTCTGGCAAAATCCCAGGCACTGGTAGCCACCGATCCGCCGGCTCCCAGAATACCCTTCGGTTCCCCGACCCGTTCCTCGATATACCGACCCAGAGGGTACAAGGACGAACAGAATATGGTAGCCGCAAAAGTACCGCGCAGCACCTGGGGCCAGACTGCCGCCTCGCTGACCAGGATCGACGAGGGCGACACACACCGATCCAGATGCCGGGCGTTCCAGTACTGGGGGTCCACCACAACCACAAAATCAGGTTCCACGCCTCGGGCCAGTACAGAGCGCAAAGCTGTGTCAACGCACACAAGGATACAACGTTTACGTATCTCCTCCAGGTGATCAAGGACATCATCCAGGGATGGGCCGGCAGCCAGGACAAGGGCCGGAAGGCCAGCAAAGATTCCTTCCACCTGTTTGATGCCCGGGTACCGGACTATGGCAGCTGCATTCCTGGCCAGATTGCGCACCCACAAGCGCCCGAATCTGCCCAGTGTAGCTGCATTTATCCTGTCCTTGTCCTGGAAGCCAGCTATTACCTTCCTGAAACTGGCTGCCGTTTCAGGATAGGCCGCCACAAAGGCGGGGTTGGCAACCAGGGCGATGGACCTGGCCTCCGCATCGATGATGGCAGAGGTCAGCGCGGCTTCATCCAGGCAGAGTACCAGTTCGAGCCGTGGATCCGACAGCGTTGCCGTCAGATCATGCACATCAAGGCAGGCTCGAAGGCAGGCCGGATCATGTTCCACCACAAGGACCCTCGAGTCGCGATCAAGAGCCTGCCGGGCATGATAACCACGACCACGGCCAAACAGCACCAGGAGGTCTGCCCCCGATGACA
>JAVEXH010000393.1:0-3396 GCA_034004175.1 Spirochaetia bacterium | reverse complement strand
CCATCCCCTGGAGTACGACCATATTGACCGCTTCCTGCTTGAATTCCCTACTGTACCGTTTTCGATCTGACATCGCTTTCTCCTGATTATAACAAGATACGCTGTCCACGAAAGTCAGTATAGGTCAAAGGGACAAAGGGTGGACTTGATTTGGAGGCATCCCGATCCGAAGCATCATCATACCCATACATGATTACCGGCCCAGCCTCGCCCCGAGACATGTCCCCTAATCCAGCTTTGACTACAAAGGGACAAAGGGTGGCACACACCGGTCGCCCCCTGCGGTAAGCAGGGGGTACCGGTACGTGCCAGGACCCTTTGTCTATTTGTAACCCATGCCTGGGTATGAACCCGTGAATAGGGGCGAGGCTGGGTAGGCGAGCATAGGGGCGAGGCTGGGGGCATGGATTATGTTCGATCCACCCTTGGACGCACAAGGCACAGGCACTATACTGGGTGTACATGGATGAATCTGAAGTCACTAGTGTCGACATGATTGCAATTCTCGAAAAAACCGAACTCTTCTCCAAGCTCCAGCCGGAGGATCTGAAGTGGCTGGCAGGCAAATCGGCGGTACGAAGCTACCCTGCCCAGGCTTCGGTCTTCATAGAGGGCGAGCGGGCGGAGCGTTTCTATATAGTACGCCGTGGCACCGTTGTGGTGTACCGCAGGGGCGAAGGCGAACACCTGGATGAGATGGCCCGCTTCGAGGCTGGTGATGTGGTGGGTGATTTTGACTTCTCCCGCAGGGCTGTCTATGATGCCATGGCCAGGGCAGAGGATGAGACCGAGCTTGTTGCGTTCCCGGCCTATGGCCTGAACATGGACGATCTTGCCAGGGAGAGGCCGGATATTGCCGCCCGGATACTGTTGCGGTCTGTGGCCATGATCAGCTCACGGGTCCGTTCCACCCAGGCTTTGATATCGGAGAACGCCCCCTGGGTACGTGAGCTGCGCAGGCAGATGTATACCGATTCCGCTACCGGACTGTGGGTCCGGGCCTTCATGGATGAGGAGCTTCCGAAGACTCTGGAAGCCCCGGCAGCCCTGATACTCATAAAGCCGGACCGCTTCAAGGAGCTGTGCGACGCCTGGGGTCATGGGGCCGGTGATGTAGCCATGGAACGCATTGCGGCCATACTGAAAGACGAAGCCAGACGTCTGCGCTCGGCCTGGGCTGTCCGTCTGCGCAGCAACGAGACTGCTCTGGTCGTGTCGAATTGTCCGGCGGATGAGGCGGGCACCATACAGAAACGACTGGCCGAGGCCTTCGGAGCCATCGACATTGCCGATGTGCTGGGGGGTGAACAATTCAGCTTTACTGCCAGCATGGCCGTAGCCTCATGGCCTGAGGATGGTTCCGATTTCAGGCAACTGGTTGAGGATGCGTATGGAGCCCTCATGCGGGTCTGGAAAGACGGGGGTGGCCGTTCCTGCAGGCTTGCACCTGATACAGACACTGCTGGTTTGAGTTCAACTGATAAAGGTTCAATCGACAAGGGTGCAGAGGTGCAATCGTGAGCCACCTGGTCGATTTCATCCGGACAACATCCCTCTTCGGTACCCTTGATGGTTTGCACCTCAATGCGGTATCCGCTTTCCTGGGGGAGCGACACTACACTGCCGGGCAGCTTATCTTCAGGCAGGGCGATCCTGGTGCACAGATGTTCATCGTGCGCTCGGGCATGGTAAGCCTGCTGGCCAAGGACAAGGACGGCAGTGACCGTGAGGTTTATGAGTTTGGCCCCGGGCGCTTCTTCGGCGAGATGTCCATAATAGAAGGTGAGCCGCGATCCGCAACCTGCGAAGCGGTTCAGGATACCGAGCTTCTGGTGCTTGAAGGCGTCGATTTCTTCCGTCTGGTATGGGAACACCCCATGATAGGCGTGCGCATGCTCAGCTCCATGGCTGGTGTCATGGCTGGCTGGCTGGACGAGGCCTCGGGTTTTCTTGGCGATCTGGTCAGGTGGGGCGAGACCGCCAGCAAGAGGGCCGTCACCGACAGCCTGTCCGGCCTGTTCAACCGCCGCTTCCTTGAGGAAGCAGTACGTGGCCGCTTCTCCCGGGCTGGAGGAGTTACCGCAGGCTGTGCCCTCCTGATGCTGGACATAGACCATTTCCATACCATAAACGAGCGCTTCGGCACCCCGGCTGGTGATACCGTGATAGCCGCCGCTGGCAGTGCTTTCGGGAAATTGCTGCGGGATGGAGATGTAGCGGCCAGGCTTGCAGGTGACGAGTTTGCCTTCTTCATGCCCGATGCCGGTATTGAAGAAGGCCTTGCCCTGGCCGAGCGCATCCGGGCCGAGGCAGAAAAAATCATCCTGGATCTGGTTCCTGTCACACTCCCCGGTGTTTCCGGTGCAAGCAGTTCCACCGGCAAGACGGAACAGGTCCGGCTGAGTGTGAGTATCGGTGTGGCTGCCAGCCCCCTGCACGCCCATGATCCTGAAAGTCTGACAGCTGTTGCAGACAAAGCCCTCTTCCGTGCCAAGGAAGAAGGCCGCAACCGGGTTGTCTGCGCGGGTTCGGGTTAACCGTCAGCCGGGTTTGCAGACCCGGACTCATCCCGTGTTGGCTATAGCAGGGTGATTCCCCTGGCTGCGCAGTCGTCCCGCATGGACTGGGGCCACAGGCCAACCTGGATCTCGCCGATATGGGCCTTGCGCAGGAAGTGCATGCACATCCGTGACTGGCCTATGCCGCCGCCGATGGACAGGGGCAGTTCTCCGGCAAGCAGCTTCTTGTGGAAGTACAGTTCCTTCCGGCCTTCCTGGCCGCTCAGGGTCAGCTGCCTGGCCAGGGCTTCGGGTGAGACTCGTATGCCCATGGATGACAGTTCAAGGCTGCGGCCGAGCACGGAGTTCCAGAGGATTATATCGCCGTTCAGGCCTTTGTAGCCGTCATCGTTGGGGCTGGACCAGTCGTCGTAGTCCGGGGCGCGGCCATCGTGTATCCTGCCGTCTGAAAGTTTACCGCCGATGCCTATCAGGAAGATGGCGCCGTACTCCTTTGCCAGGGCATCTTCCCGCTCCCGGGGTGAGAGGGCGGGGTAACGCTGCAGGGCCTCTTCGGTATGTATGAACGTGATCTCTTCAGGCAGTTCGAGGGGCAGGGCAGGGTAGCGGTCATGCAGGTGGAACTCCAGGCGTGTCATGGCTGCATAGATCCTGGTGACTGTTTTCCTGAGGTAGGCAAGCGACCTGTCGGCATCATCTATTACCCGCTCCCAGTCCCACTGGTCAACATACAGAGAGTGGGTATCATCCAGGGTCTCGTCGGCCCTGATGGCATTCATGTCGGTATACAGGCCAAAGCCCTTGGCAAAACTGTATTCGGCCAGGGCCATGCGCTTCCATTTGGCCAGGGAGTGCACCACTTCCGCCTTGGCATCAC
>JAVEXH010000392.1:0-3397 GCA_034004175.1 Spirochaetia bacterium | reverse complement strand
GTAGGCCAATTCCGTGCGCATGAGGGCCTGTATAGTGGCGGCATGGGGGCCTTCACTTGACTTTGCAGACCTTGCCAAAGCCGCTCTGGCTGTTTCGGCATCTCCGCATGTCAGGGCTGTCCAGAAGTCCAGGATGCAGGCCGATGGAGCGGACAGGAAACTGGTATCTGCGGGTCTGTTGCTGTCCGGCCGGAGGGCATCGTCAAAAAGACAGTCGAAAGTGATACTAGCCGTCTGGGCCAGCTCTCCTACCTGTGCCAGGAAGTTGGTGGATGGCCAGATGGAACCTGCTCTGTATCTGTCTATGAGGCAGGATAAATAGGTGTTCCGCAGGAGTGTTCCTGTCTCGCTTCCAGCACTGGCTGCCACCAGATTGGCATCCATCGGAGCGTATGGCAACCTGGTGTCCGCAGGATCCACGAGCCCAGCTTTTTTGAGGAGGTCTTGCAGCAGGGCTTCACCCTTGGGCAGGAGGCCGAGTTTGCCTGAAAAAGCTGATAGTTCCTCTGGTTCAAGCACATTTTCGGCCAAAATCAATTCATGCAGGTACAGGCTGGCTTCTCTGGGCAACAAATCCAAGGCTTCGGAGAGGCCGGCATTGCCAGGTTCGACTGAAGTATCGGTCGCAAGGACATGGAAGCGCTTGGTCAAACTGAACCTGATTTCATCGCCGCAGTTGCCAAGGGCTGCTTCGACAAGAGCCGTTGCAGATGGAAGCAGATCCCTGTCTGCTGGAACGGGAAGGGCAAGGCGATGCAGCCATGAGCCGCACCAGGAAGGAGGAGGTTCCACGGATGACAGGATTATATACCGCTCCTGACCTCTGCCATCAGCCAGTCGTCTGCCAATGATTTCCACTGCTTCGGGAGAAAACCGTTCAGGGGAGTTGCACAGCAGGAGGGGGGTCTCGGCGCCCATTGAATCAAAGAGAAGGTTGATGAACTCTGTTACGCCGTGTACAGCCGAGGCTGGCAAGCTTCCTGACAAGCGGGAGGATGCCGCAAGCTTGAATGCGGATCTCAGGTCCGAAAGTCTTGCCGCAGTACTACTGGCGGCTGAATTGATGGCTGCCTCTATGAGTTCCTGGTTTATGGCTTGGGTGAAGGGCGAAAATTCCTCAGGCTCCGTACGTGGTGCGCCAAGATTGACGATCCTGCTGTCAGGAGTCATGGTTGCCAGCAATCTTTCGATTGATTGTGCGGAACGGCAGGCGTGACCGGCGTCGATGAATACTGCTCTGGAATCCGACTTCACGATACGGGCACAGGCCTTTCCAAGGGCCTCGGCAAATTGTGGCCTGTCGGAAAGCGTCGATGCATCAGCATTGCCAATGGCCGAAAGGTAGGAGGTCGTCTGCAGGGAGGATAGCTCCTGGCTATCGGAAAGATGGAAATAGTCCCGGAGCGCGTATCCACCTTCCCTGGTTACCTGAACGCCGAAGATGGTATTGATCGTGAATCTGGCGGTCTGCATTGCCGGAAACGCATTGTCCAGTGAATCTGCCTGGTGAACGACCAGGGCGGCTCCCCGCAACTGCGATGCTCTGGAGAGCAAGATCCTTGCAGTCTGGCTGATTCCTTCGCTTGCCTGGATGAGGTCATAAGGCCGGGTATCCGGAAAACTCATGATCAGGGGTGAAGTGCGCTGACTGACACTTGCGCCGAAAGATTCTCCGATGGTTCTGAGCTCGGTCAGGATCGATTCGGCGCCGGTATATCCAGTACGGATAAGCTGGTTCAGATAGTCGATCGTGATGCTGGTGAAAATCATGGCACCGCCCATTATTCCTTGGCTTACATAGACTGTCCTGATACGACATGACTGCTATGCCATACACACCTCCAGAGTATAGGCGATACGCAGGCCTGAGTGAAGGGCGATTCGCGCCTACTCTTATCATTTCCCGACACGGAACCGTGGCTGACGATACTCCCATTTGCCACGATCCTCCAATTTGCTTGACCTTATTTCATTTCAAGTGCTACACTTGCGTGAAATATGGAAGGTGCGTTCATACTGGGACCTTCCGGTAAAACTGGAACCGCAAGGGACATTGATGAACGCACTTGTAGTAAATCAGCTTGTCGGCACCCCAGTACTTGCCAAGTTGCTTCTACTGATCTGCATAGCTGTCCTCTTCCTGTATCTCTGTAGGAGGGATGCCGGAGGGAAGCCGGGTGCCTTCCTTTCGCTGCTTGGTATTCTTCTGATCCGCGATTTCCTTTCAGTCAGTTTTTATTCTCCTTACCTTTTTTATGTTTCGGATCTGATCTGCCTGAGTTTTGTCCTGTATATACTTGTTGGCCCTTTTGAACGCTTCCGGCCAGCCTTGGTGATCATCATTGTACTCAATGCTGCGGTTGCGGCCCTGTTCATCGGTAGTGCTGTTTTCAATATGCCAATCGGGCTACCGATCGCGAGTATTGGTTATCTCCTTATCAGTGATGTCCTCTTCGCTGGTCTGATGTCATTTGTGAACCGCAAGGATCACAGTACTGTGGCCCGCCATCTGGTTTCACGTTTATGGCCTTTTGCTCTGGTCTTTCTCCTTGCCTATACCATCCTGGCTGTTGTCATGGGATATGATGACCGCCTGTTCCTCGGGCTTGTCATGCCCCTCTCCTATGCCTGGATGTTTGCTGCTGCCCTGTTGTGTTCAGGTTTACAGGAGGTACAGCTGAAAAAAGCCCTGGCTGGCTACGAAGCGGCAATCGATTCGTTGCACACTCTGTTCCTGGAAACCGGTGCTGCCCTTGAAGGTGACAACACGGGTCAGGAAGTCCTGAATCGGCTCAATGGGGTACTGGTTCTGGAAACCGGCGCCGATGGAGGTGTGATCCTTGTACCCGATGATCCTGGACGCGTGACTGTACAGGCTTATGCCGGGTTCTTCCCTCCCTTGCTTCCCGTAGCCGGGGCTCCTCCACGGAATGCCGGGGGTATGGAAGCCTGCATGAGGAAGGCGCAGTTCGACCTTGGAGAAGGCATACTCGGAGATGTGGCAAAAAGCGGCAAGAACGTGTATTGTCCTGTTGCGGAGCGGGATCCACGGTTTGCAGCAAACAATCAGGATGAGCTACCAAAGATCACTTCATTCATGGCTGTTCCCCTGATGATGGAGGACAGGATCCTGGGTGTTGCAGCCGTCGTGCGGACCTCTGCGGGATCATTGTTCAGGGAAGAAGACTTTGACCGATTCAAGCTGCTTGCCAATTTCGGATCCTTCGCGATCAGGACCCTGGCTCCTGTACGTGGAAGTGGAGAAGGCTCCGGGAAAAGCACAACGCCAGGAACAACAGACCCGGATGCTGCGATCGGACTGATCCAGCAATCCATCCTGACCAGGAGACTGCCACAGTGTCCAGGCCTTTCGGTGGATGCCATGATGATACCTGCC
>JAVEXH010000391.1:0-3400 GCA_034004175.1 Spirochaetia bacterium | reverse complement strand
TTCATCGACCTTGCAACCATACCCAAGGACTGGACCTACGAGTCCCTGGATGAACTGCTGAGGGTCATCAAGATAGCCATGAGCACCGGCAATGCCCGCAGCCTGTCGCGCATGCGGGCCAAGGTGGGATTCTTTGCCATGGACTGGCATCAGAACCGTGAAGACGGCAACAGCCAGGTACTGTTCGACTTCAGCGTCTTCATGGCCAGAAGCCGGATCCAGTACTCACCCGAACTGGACCCCTCGTCCAACTCCCGGGAAGCCTTCCTGCGCACCTGGGGCTGGACCGAACGCATAGCCATCTGGTACCTGTACTTCCGCAAGATAGATTTCCCCGCCGACCCCGAGGTTCATGGCCGCTGGGAATGGGCCGGCATCTACTTCGGGGAGAAGATGCAGTGACCACCCGGGGCCGCGGAACTGCCGCCCTGCTGCTGATGCTTCTTGCCCTGCATCCTGCCGTAGCCAGGCCGCTACGCAGTGTCCGGGAAGAGATGCCTGCATTGCGGCACCACGCCTGGCCGGAACGCTTCTCCTTTCCTCTGCCCGATGGAGATCCGCAGTTCGAGCGCTTCAAGGCCGCCTACCTGACTGCAGGAGGCAGGAAATGGCTGGAGGCGGTCCAGGCCCGGTCACAGCCCTACGCCCCGTACATCTACCACAGGATACGGGAGCTGGGTCTACCGGAGGAACTATTCTACCTGCCCTTCATAGAATCGGAATACCTGCCCAAGGCAGTCAGCCGCTCCGGAGCCATGGGCCTGTGGCAATTCATGCGCAACTCCATCGGCGGCTACAACATGCGCATGGACGACTGGTTGGACGAACGCCGGGACTTCATGAAGTCCACCGATGCGGCCCTGGACAAGCTCCAGTGGAATTACCAGCGCTTCGGTGACTGGCTCCTGGCCATTGCCGCCTACAACTGCGGCGCCGGCGCCATGGACAGGGCTATAAAAGCCGGCGGGGTAAAAGACTTCTGGCTGCTCAGGGAGAAAGGGCTGCTGCCTGCGGAGACCGCTGCCTACATTCCGAAATTCCTGGCTGTGGTGGCGGTATCCATGCATGCCGGACGCAATGGTCTGGCTACAACCTGGCCCCAGGCCAGCAAGTGGGTGCGGGTGGCGGTTTCCCGCCCTGTCGATCTATCCATGCTTGCAGAGGCCAGTGGAGTTCCCCTCGCCACCCTTGCCACAGGCAATCCTGAACTGCGCCATGGCATAACCCCGCCGGAAGGGCGCTACGAGCTGAAGGTACCCGAAGAATACCAGAACGCGGTGGCGACCGCCCTGGCATCCCCGGACCGCCTGATGAACGTGTACGTGCACCAGGTGGGATCAGGCGATACCGTCTCGGCCATAGCCAGGCATTACGACGTCTCGGTGCAACTGATAACCAGGATGAACCCCGGCATGAACCCGGACCGCATACAGATAGGCCAGCGTATCGTGGTACCGGCCTTCAAGGATATCAGCCCCTACGAAGGTGTTCGCAGGCAGGATGACCAGCTGGTTTTCGGCGGCAAACACAGGGTTGCCCAGGGCGACACCCTCTGGAGCCTGTCCCTGGTATACGGCGTACAGCCCGAAGTTCTGGCCGAAAAGAACGGTCTTACGCTTTTCGGTGTCTTGCGCGAAGGTGCGGAGCTTATCGTGCCGATATTGAATTGATGAAACTCTTGTTTTCCCTTGATGACGCCCGGCGGAACGCCACTTCCACACCTACCCGGAGTGCAAACCCTGCAAACACCCGGAGCGCAACCCTGCGAAGCGCCTTCATGGCCATACTGATTGCGGCTTCCTTCCCCCTGCAGGCAGCCGCCTCACCCTATCTTTCAGAACTGAGGCTTGACTGGCAGAGGGGAACCATGACCGCTGAGGTGGAAATGGATCTGGTAGCATCGGATATACGCTTGCCTTCCGGCCGCTCGGAAGCAGAAAAAGCCATGACACGCATAGCGCCGGATCTGGTACGGGACTCTGTCCTGTCAATTGTCCTTGATTCATACCGCACCGTGGATGACAGCCTGGATGACGGTTCTGTCGATCCCGAAGCCCTGCGGGACTTCATTGAATCAGGCAAGCGGCTTGCTACCGCCATGAGTAGTGACATGACAAGGATACGCGCCAGCTTTCAATGGAATCTGGCCGAACTTGCCAGCCTGTATGTACGGCACAGCATCCCCATAGCCTTGCCCGAAGCAGACCGCTTTGTGCCAACCAGGGCCTACACCGGCATCATTGTCTATGTACAAGGTGAATATGCCGTACGGGGCGAGCACCGGCCTGGCCGCCTGGCGCCATCGCTCTTTCCCAGGATCTATGACGATGAAATGAACCCCATACTGTCCAGGAACCATGTGAGCCCGGAAGCCCTGCGTACCGCTGGCATTGCTGCCTTTGCCCGCGGCCTGGATGACCCGGTCATAGAGCTCCGGGCAGGCAATGATCCCCTGCGCATAATGGCCTACCAGATATTCGGCACCCTGAGGACTGATACCATAATCACCAGGAACGACGCCCAGAAGATACTCGGAGATCCTGCCAACCGCGAACTCATCCGCAATGGCAGGATAGTCTTTGTTCTGGACCTGTAAGGCACTGCAGGCCGGGAATACCGCCCGGCCTTGAAACTGTACCCGCAAGCCTACCTTGCAGCCATCATCAGGCGCAGGAATACCTTGGCGTCACCTATCAGATTCTCCAGTTTTACGTACTCGTTGGGAGCATGCATGGTCTCGTCCATCCTGCTCCAGACCACACAGGGGAAGCCGGCCTTGCGAAGGTACGCACCGACCGTGCCGCCGCCTATGCCCACCGCCTTGCCCCTGATACCGTAGGTCTCTTCGACCGCTCTGGACAGCAGGGTTACCACCGGCGCATCCACCGGCGTGGCAGGGCTTTCGTTGCGCTGCACCACCTCATATTTCATGCTCACCCCATAGCGCTCCTGCACGATATCCATGCGCTTGCGGCATTCGGCCAGTACAAAATCCACCTTGTACTGGGGCAAAACCCGCATGTCCACATAGAAGGCATCGTCCGCAGGCACCGTGTTTATATTGGGGACATTGGCATCCTTCTTCGTGGGTGTGATGGTAGAACGCTGAGGGTCGAAAATCGGATCCCTGTCGGTGAACACCTCGTCTTCCATCCTGTTCAGGGACAAAGCCAGTTCGCAGTTGGCCAGGAAGGCATTGGCACCATCATCAGGACGGGATGCATGACACTGCTTGCCCCTGGTTATCACCTTGAGCCAGCAGATGTTCTTCTCCGCGGTCTCTATCTCGCTGCCGTCGGCCTTTCCGCCATCGGGTATCACGATGAGATCGTCGGGTTCAAACAACTTCCGCTCTGCAAGCAACCACTGTATGCCGAAGGCAGAACCAAACTCTTCGTCT
>JAVEXH010000017.1:0-16051 GCA_034004175.1 Spirochaetia bacterium | reverse complement strand
CCCAGAAGGCCTGCAACGGTGCCAAAGGCATCGGCTGCCTCGCGGAAATGTCTGGCGTAGTACAGGTCCATGGCCTGCCCGTGCAGCGGCCAGGCCTGGGACTCTGCCGGAGACAAGGTACGGCGCGCAGTGTAGATCTTCACGCCTTTGGTCTTGCCTTTTACCGCAACCGAGTCGAGCAGGCGGCAGGGGAAGGTATCCTTTACCTTCTCATACAGGAATTCCGAGAAGATCAGCGGCTGATGGTAGGGCTTGGTCAGGCCTTCCAGGCGGGAGGCCAGGTTTACCATGTCGCCTATTACGGTATAGTCCATCTTGCGGTTGCAGCCGATGTTGCCCACCGTAACGACTCCGTAGTTGATGCCGATGCCTATCTTGAATTCCGGCTTGCCGATGCCTCGCTGGTGTTCGTTGAAAATATCCAGGGCTTCGGTCATCTCGAGGGCTGCAAGCACCGACTGGACTGCGTCGTCGTCATGCCGCACCGGCGCACCGAAGAAGGCCATGATGGCGTCTCCGATGTATTTGTCTATCACACCGTTGCGGTTCATGATGATCTCGACCATGGAGGTGAAGTAGCGGTTCAGGGAGTTCACCAGATCATCGGGCTGCATGGCCTCTGAAATGGTGGTGAACGAGCGGATGTCCGAGAACAGGATGGCCAGTTCGCGGTTCTCGCCGACCAGCATGGCCTCGGGATTCTGGAAGAAGCGGTCTATCAGTTCCTGGGGCACGTACTTCTGGAAGATGTGACGGATCTTCTCTTCCTTCTTCTGGGCAAGCACTGTGTCGAAGGCGTAGTGCTTTATCTGGTCGTAGGCCTTCTGCAACTCACCGAGCATGATGTTGAAGGTGTGGGACAACTGGCCTATCTCGTCGGGATATTCAACCTGGACCCGCTCGGACAGGTCGCTTGAGTCGATGATGCGCCGCATGGCGCCGACCATGGACGACAGCGGTGCCGTCAGGTAGCGTACGAACAGCAACAACAGGATTACAGCTACGACCAGGGATGACAGCAGAATGCCCAGGGTAGACCTGGTTATCGTCTCGACATCGCCATAGAAGGTGGAGCGTGCCTCGGTGACCAGCACATACCAGTTGAAGGGTCCGAAATGGAAGCCGGAGGCAACACGATCGATGCCATCGAGGGTAAGGGTCTGCAGGCCCCGAGGCATGCTCTGATACAGACCGGCCAGCAACGCTGTCTCTTCAGGGGTCGGCTGGACGGTTGTAGTCTGCAAGGCCAGGCTGCCATCCGGTCTCACTGCTATGATGGCCTCCGTGGCGCTGCGCACGATGGTCCGTGCGAAGGATTCGACTCCTGCCTGGGCGGCAGAGACCATGTCAGGCCTGTCGGCCACCTGGTTTTCCACCAGCAGGTTCCACTGCCCTTCGGCATACTTCTCCAGCTCGAAGGCCTTGAAGTCCAGGAACTCGGTGGCAACCTTGGTTACGGCCCGGGCAGCCACGAAGTAACTGGAAATGCCTGCCAGCACGATGGCGACAATCAGGATGGGCAGTATGACCAAAACAAGCTTTATGCGTATGTTCACGCTTCAAGTATAGATGGAATTGTACGGGGGTCAACAGGTACCCGCACCAGACCCGGAAAACCTAGGCCCCATATCCCGCAATCAGGTCGCGGTACCAGTAACAACTGTCCTTGGGTATGCGCTCCAGGGTCTGGAAGTCGCAGTAGACAATGCCGAAGCGCCGGGAATACCCCCAGGCCCACTCGAAATTGTCTATGAAGGACCACACGAAATAACCTTTCAAGGGTATGCCTTCGGTGATGGCAGCCGAGCAGGCTGCAAGATGGCTACGGAGGTAGTCGATCCGTGGCGTATCGTGCACGCGCCTGCTGCCGTCGGCTTCCATCACCGGGACATCGGCCTCGGCCGAGCCGTTCTCCATGATGTACAAGGGAATGCCCGGTGCCTCGGCGGCAATCCAGCGCAGTTGTCGCAACAGGCCCTGGGGCACCACCGGCCAGCCCATATCGGTGACTGGCTGCCAAGAGGGATCCTCGGAAGCACCGAGCGGCAAGGAATTGTCGGCTTTGATCGGCCGTTCAGTGTAGTAGTTCAGGCCTATGAAATCGATGGGCTGTGCTATCAGTTCCATGTCCCCGCCTTGTATGGGCAGGTCGATGCCCAGGTTTCCAGCCAACGCCGGATACCCTTTGCCGAGTACCGGCGAAGTGAACATCCTGGAATCGTGGTCAATCACCCGCTCCACAGCAGCCTTGTCATCGGCTGACAGGGTGGCTGGCCTCGGGGTGGTCAGGTTCCAGACTATGCCTATGCTGCCTTTTTTGCCACTTTCACGGAAGGTCTTTACCGCCAGTCCGTGGGCAAGGTTGATGTGGTGAACCACCCGGTATGCGGTGGCAGGGTCTTGTATACCCGGGGCATGTATACCGATCAGATGGCCTAGATAGGCCACGCACAGGGGTTCGTTTATGGTTATCCAGGTATCCAGTTCGTCGCCCAGAGCCTCGTAGCAGATCCGGGCATACTCGGCAAAGGCCTCGGCAGTGACACGGTTTGACCAGCCGCCGGCATCCTGCAATACCTGGGGCAGGTCCCAGTGGTACAAAGTGGCCACCGGTTTTATGCCGGCTTCCTTCAGGGCCTTGATCAGTCTCCTGTAATAGGCCAGGCCAGCCTGGTTTGGCTCTCCCGTACCCTGGGGCTGTATCCGCGGCCAGGCTATGGAGAACCGGTACGACTGGATGCCGGTAGCCTTCATGATGGCTATGTCCTCGGCGTAGCGATGGTACTGGTCACAGGAGACATCGCCGTTGTCGCCGGCATGCACCCTCCCCGGAGTACGGCAGAATGTGTCCCAGATGCTGTCACCGCGGCCGTCAGCCCGGCCAGCACCCTCGACCTGGAAGCTGGCAGTTGCAGCACCCCACAGAAAACCAGAAGGAAATGATAATTCTGACATAAGAAACCCCTTGATGCAGAACCACAGGCACACTGCGGTCTGGAATTTTTCTGGCAATGAACTTGACAAGGCAAGCAACCGGCAACAGTTGCTCCCTTTCAGGAAACCGGGCTTGTTACACTCGCTGACACGACTGCCTTTCAATCAATGTGACTGGTATATAACTGCGCAGCGGTACCTTCCTGCCTGCCAGCACCTTCAGCATGAGTTCGGCGGAGGCCTGACCGATGGCAATCCTGTCCTGCCGGAAGGTTGTCAGGGGAGGCTGGCCGTACATGGCCCACTCGTTGTCATCAAAACTTATCAGGGACAGATCTTCGGGTATCCGTACTCCCAGTTCGCGGCAGGCATTCAGTACCCCGAACGACAGAATGTCACCGGCACAGTAGACGGCAGTAGGCCTGGTCCCACGGTTCCAGAGTTCCATCATGGCCTGGTAGCCGCTCTCGGGATTCCAGTGTTGTGCCTCTACCATATTATCTTCCACCAGCGGCAGGCCCTGTGCCGCAAGCCCAGCCACAAAGCCCTCCTTGCGCTCCAAGGCTGCAGAGGCCAGCGGATCCAGGGGGCCGGCAATATGGGCTATGGTGCGGTGGCCAAGCTGGTACAGATATTCCACTGCCTGTATCGACGGTTCCACATTGAACGAAGTTACCGTGCAGGTGTCGGGAAACACTATGTTGGATGAAACGCAGGGAATGCCACTCTGAATTATTTCATGAACCTCGCTGCTCTGGGCGTTGCAGTTGAGCACGAGTACCGCATCCACCCGGCGGTACTGGCAATGGTCCAGAAGGCTCATCTTCCTGCGGCCCAGGTTGCGGGCAATGAAGAGCAGTTCGTACCCTTCCGATTCCATCCTGGTCTTGAAGGCATTCATGATGCCGGCAAACAAAGGATGTACCAGGCCTATGCCAAGATCATCCTCTTCGAAGATGATACCTATCATCCATGACTTCTTGGTTACCAGTACCTTGGCGTTTGGATTGGGAATGTAGCCAAGCTGCTTGGCTACCTCCACTATCCTGGCCTTGGTGGCACTGCCTATGTCGCTCTGGTTGTTCAGAGCCTTGGATACCGTTGGCGGGGAGAAGCCGGTAGCCTTCGCGATATCGTAGATGGTCGTCATGGTGCGGTCCCTGAAGTTGATCTGCCTGCAGTATACCTGAAGTATTCAAAATATGCCGTAGCAGATCTGTTTTCAAGATCCTGGCAGGCCATACCCACAAAGGCACCGGTGAAACCCTGGCTGTCATACTCATCCGACAGAATACTTGCATCCAGGACAGGGCCGGCAGGCTGCCAGACTCCCTCATCAGTTGCCCACATGAAGCGCAGGTCCGGACCTCTCACTTCTGCCCGTAGCCGCACCGGACCGGCTGGCAGTGGGATCCCATCTGGCTGGGGGGCAAGCACCCCCTCCGTCTGGTCAGTCCCGCGCCCTGAGTCTGCCCCAGCCAAGCTTATGGCCATCGGCGGCATGGAGAAACCGCCAGCATCCATCATCAGCAGCTTCAGGATCCTTGATCCGATATTCTCGTCCCAGGTGATACATAGATAATACCAGTTGTTTTCATCGTAGCGGTAGACCAGGCCGGCCATCTGCTGGAAGGAGTTGCTGTCAAAGTCCACTCTGGTCTGGGCATCAAAGTCATAGTCCTGTTGACGCCTGGCTACCAGGGACTGGCCATGCCTGCAGATCAAGGATTCACCGCCCCGGATTGCCAGCCAGCCTGGCCGCTGGGTAAACGAGAACCTGTCACCGTCAAAGGGCAGCCGCAGGGTCATGAAGTCTTCCAGGAATCTGCCCGAGCCTGCAGCGTCGAAATGATACTCCATAGCGCGCTCGGGCACTGAGGCTGTTGACCAGGGTACTTCGAAGCTGGCCGGTGGCGTGTTGCCGCCGCTGGCCAGGTAGGGCCAGTCGTCGACCCAGACCAGAGGAGCAAGAGCAGTTTCCCTGCCCAATACACAGCGCTGCGTGCCCGGCAAGGGCCGGCCGACCAGGCAGGCCAGAGTCCAGTGGCCGTCCCTGCCCTGGCACCAGCTGCCGTGTCCTGCCTTCTGCAGGTACAGGGAGTGGTCGCCCCGGGAACTGCACAGCGGGTTGCCCGGATGTGTCTCGTAGGGGCCGGTTATGGAACGGCTGCGTGCAACGCTTACCGCGTGGTCATATTCCGTACCGCCTTCGGCACAGACCAGATAGTACCAGCCGTCCTTGCGGTACAGATGAGGGCCTTCCACCAGACCGATGTCGGTGCCTTTCCAGATCTTGGTTACCGGCCCCTTGAGGCTCAGGCTGGACGCGTCCAGTTCCTGCAGCAGTATGCCCGAGAACTTGGCAGTGCCGGGTTTGCGGTAGTCCCATTCCATATTGACAAGCCACTTCCTGCCGTCTTCGTCGTGGAACAGGGAGGGGTCAAAGCCGGAACAGTTGAGGAAGACCGGCTGGGACCAGGGTCCTGTTACGTTTTCGGCAGTGCACAGGTAATTGGGCGTATCCTTGAAGGGTTCCATGTTCCAGGTTTTCACATCCGTGAAGATCAGCCAGAACCGGCCATCGGCCCAGGACAGGCAAGGCGCCCAGATGCCCCCGGAAGCCGGGTTTCCCGTCATGTCCAGGTGCTGCATGGTAGACAGAGGACGGCATACAAACTCCCAGTTGGCAAGATCCCGGGACCGGTGTATCTCCACCCCGCCGAACCATTCAAAGGTGGAGTTGGCAAGGTAGTACCAGCCGTCTCTGTACAGTATGGACGGGTCAGGATGGAATCCGGGCAGTACCGGATTTCGGACAGTTCCCACGATTACTCCTTCAGGCCGCCCATGGCGACGCCGGCAATGATGTATTTGGACATGAAGGCGAAGAAGATGAGGATGGGTACTATGCAGATGGCAATGCCAAGATAGATGCCACCGAACTCGGTCTTGTAGATGTCGGTCCTCAGAAGCTGGACCAGCATGGTCAGGGTGTACTTCTTCTTGTCGCTTATGAGGATGTACGGCGTTATGAAATTGTTCCAGGAACCCACAAAGGCGAAGATTGCCATGGTGGCCAGGCAGGGAGAGATCACCGGCAGGATTATCCGGTTGAAAGTCTTGAACTCCGTAGCCCCGTCTATGCGGGCAGACTCCACCAGTTCCTTCTGGAAAGTGGAGCGCAGGTACTGGCGTATGAAGAAGACAGTTGACGGTGCGGCTATGGCTGGAATGATCAGCGGAAGGAAGGAGTCCAGCAGCCTGATCTGGGCCATGAAGCGGTAGAAGCCGATGAGGCCGAGCTGGGGGGGCACCATGATCATGGTCAGCACCACGGCAAAGAGGGGCTTCTTGCCACGGAAGTCGTAGATATGAAAGCCATAGGCTGTCATGGCGGAAAAGTAGACGGTAAGCAGGGTAACAGACACGGCAACCAGGGACGAGTTCATGAAGCCTTGGCTTATCTGGAAACCCCGGCCTGTCAATATTTCCCAGTTGCTGGCCAGGGACACACCGGGCAGGAAGGATATGCCCTGCTGAATCTGCTCGGTGGATCTTGTGGCGTTCACCAGCATGATCCAGATGGGACCAATGGACAGGATTGCCAGGATGAACAGGCAGGCATAGATGAAGGCCCGCTGGGAGCCCAGGATGGCTGATTCGAATCTTCTGTTGATCATACCGCAGCTCCTTTGCGCTTCAGGCGGGCGGCATCGTCCTTGTCCCTGAAGACAAAGAACACGGTGAGGCTGAGCATCAGGGTAAGGAGGAAGAGGCCGAAGGATACCGCCGAGGCATAGCTGTAATTGTTGGCATTGGTGAAGGCCTGTATGTAGATGTACACCGGCGTTGTCATGATGGACCCGTCGGGATCGCCCCGGCGATTGGTGAGCAGATAGGGTATGTCGAACATCTGCATGCCGCCTATCAGGGAGGTAACCAGCACATACAGCATCACCGGCTTCAGGAGCGGCAAAGTTATATGAAAGAACATCTGCCTGCCATTGGCGCCGTCAACATAGGCAGCCTCGTACAGGGATGGCGATATGCCGGCAATGCCGGCTATCAGTATGATCATGGTGGTGCCGTACCACATCCAGAACTGGATGAAGGCCACTATGCCCCGGCTCCAGCCTGCGCTGCGGAAGAAGTTGATGGCCTCGGGTATCAGTCCGGACTGGGCCAGGAACTGGTTGATGGGGCCAACTGGCCAGTACAGCAGGGTGGCAAACAGCACCGCCACCGAGGCGGTGTTCAGGATATTGGGCAGATAGAACAGGGGCTTGAATATGGGGCCGCCCCGGATTTTCAGACGGAGGTCCGTGAAGATCACGGCAATGAGCAGGGCAATGAGCAACTGCGGAACAAAATTGAAAGACCAGATTATCCAGTTGTTGGCAAAGGCTTTCCAGAAAAAGGAGTCAACCAGGAGGCCGCCCTTGTAGGGTATCAGGCTGGCTTTGTAGGCAGCCTCGTCAATCCCGTAATCGGAAAGCACTTCGGCTACAAACGCAGAATCATCTTTTTTTATACCAAAGACAAGAAGGGTAAAATCGTCATCCCCTTCCTCGTAATCCGCATCTATCTTGCGTTCTTCATAAAGGTAGTCCATCACATCCAGGGCGTCGTCCTCCGAGAAGCCGGGGACTTCTGCATCCCAGGTCACGGAGTGGAAATTCTCAAGGCCTACGAACTTTGATTCCTGTGACATTCCTTTGTAATCGGTGAATCCCAGCAACAGGGTATACAGGATGGGGAACAGGTGCAGCACCAGGAACACCAGGGTAAATGGCGCGATGAAGGCGTATCCGTATTTATCAAAACTGGTTCCGCCCCGTCTTCTCTTGGTCATATATATCCCTCCAGGCTTGGGATGCACGCCGGTGAAGGGAGCAGCTATGCCCTCTCCACCGGTCTACACTATCAGCGTACGGTCAGGTCGGGATACTGATTCTTTACAGCAGCCTTGAAGTCGGCAATAGCCGCATCAAGGGTCTTCTTGCCATTGACATAGTTTTCCATCTGCTCCTGGAAGATCGTCTCTATCTCCTGATCGTAGCCGGTCAGTATCTTGGCATTGATGTTCCTGGCCATGTCGGCAAAGGCCGCATAGTGGTTCTGGCCGCCCAGGAAGGGCTCGGAATAGGTGGATTTGATCCTGTCCACTACTTTGGTGTTGGATACCAGATCGCCGGTGTCCTTGGCCCACTGCTCAAGGAACTGCTCGTTGGTGGTCATGAACTCCACGAATCTGAGGGCTTCGGCCTTGTTGGCTGACTTGTCATGGGCTGCAACCCAGGTGCCGCCCCAGAAATACGGAACCGGTCCCTGGACCATGGCCCAGTCTCCGGCAGTGTCGCCACCATTGGGCTTGAGCACGTAGTGGAGACCCCAGGTGGGAAGAAGGTAACCGAAAACTTCCACTGGCTTGCCCGATTCGTCCTTGAGGGAACCCTTCATGCCGGCGAACCAGCCTTCTGCCCACTGCTGCTGGCGGCCTTCTATCCCAAGGTCGCGGAAGGTCTTGGCCTGCTCAAGAAGCTTTACCATGAGAGGATCGACGATGAAGCGCTTGCCCTTTACCCTGCCATCCCTTCGGCCGGACTTGTACACCTGGAACAGGTCGCCGATTGAGGAAATTAGTACTGCGGATCCATTGGACTTGGCCTTGAGGGTCTTGCCCACTTCGATGAACTTCTCGGGGGTGTTGAGCATGGCCTGGATCTTCACCGGATCGTCGGTGCCAAGATACTTCTTGGCTATGGAACGGCGGTAGAAGAAGGCACCAGGGGTTGCCTGCCACGACAAGGCACGGAGGACACCCTTGTCATCGGTTACGACGTCCTTGGTGTACTGCATGGTGTTGCCGGCTGCCCTGGCAAGGGGCTTGAGGTCTGCCATGTAGCCGGTATCGACATAGCCCTTCACATAGGCTGCCTCGAGGGTGAACACGTCGGGGGCACCCTGGCCGCTCTGCAGGACAGGCTTCAGCTTTGACTGGTACACATCGTTCGGTACCAGGACAAATTCGATCTCTACCGAAGGGTTGGCCTTCTTGTAGTACTCGATCATTTTGCCCATCTCGTCTGTGAAGGACCAGACCACAAGCTTTCCGGGTGCGGCAAACACGCCGGCAGTAACCACTACTGCCAGGAACACGGTAAGAAACTTTTTCACAAGTGCCTCCTTAATGGGTTGCGCAACCGGTTGCGCTAACTAAAACAAACAGTATCACGGCTTTTTCATGGGCGCAAGGATTATTTTCCAGCAGGATTGTTTTCAGTCTCCTGTCCATGGGAATGACTGGAGGTGGAACCCATTAGTACGGTATGCTTGTTGCATGAGATCCTTATCGTGTCTATCGTCAATCCACCATCCGGGGCTGGAATGCCCCCCTCGCCTGTCATGACAGAGCACAGCATATTCGCCCGTGAGCCAGGAAGGTTGGGTATACGCATACCCCGCTCAGCCTGGAAGGCCGCCGGCCATAGCGCCTCCGCGGCAATGAGGCAGAAGGGAATACTGAGCAGCCAGGCTCAGCTTGCCGACTGGATTGCAGAAGATATCAGCCAGGTTGGTGACCAGGTCATCTGCTATGGTCCCGGCTTCGACGGCCCCAGTCTCGAAGAACTGCTGGAATCAGATTTCGACGAGTCCGCAAGACTCCAGCGCCTGGCAGCTGCAGTCAAAGCCCTGAACCGGCTGGACCACGAGAACAGCCTCCCTGCAGGCATGCAGAGTGCCGGTATCCTCGTTTCTACCAACGGAGACGTCCTGATCCTGCCCCCGGCCCTTGTCTCCCGGGCAGCAGCCAGGGCACAGAGCGGAGAGGGCCCCTCTCCTGAAGGCAATCCAGCCATCGCAGCCTCGGTGATGCTGGCAGGGACCCTGCGGCGTATGTACCTGCCGGAGGTTTCCGCAACTCCCGGAACTACCGGTGCCACTGCAGACAAAAAAAATGACACTGGAGTGATTAACGGTGAACGTAGAAAAGGTGATCCGTTTGTACCACTGGGACTCATCGCACCACACCTGGATCCTCGCCTGGCTGCCTTGGCAGACAGTGCCATGGACCAGAACACCGGTTCACCCTCCCTCGATGACTGGGCCAGGGGCTTCGAACAGGCGGGCAGGAACAACTACCGGCGAGAACTATCAGAAGGCGAGCTGTCCGGTCTGGAACTGCAAAGAAAGGCAACCGGGATCAAGGTGGCCAGGAAACTGGCCCGCAGGCGCTTCATTGCCAGACGCGGCAGCCTGCTGGCCGGCTTGGCTATCACCGCTGTCGTCATAGTCGCCATAGCCATCTTTGACAGACCGCCCCCGGGGCCCGATCTATCGGAGCTTGGTCCTGAAGCCGTGGTCCAGGCATATTACGAAGCCATAGACAACCTGGATCTGCCATTGCTGGAAGCCAGTGTGCAAGGCAAGGCCGGCAAGGACGACAAAAGCCTGCTGACCAACCTGACCGTGGTCATGAAGATGCGCCAGGCCTACTCCCCGGATGAACTCTTCATCAGTGCCAGAGACTGGGTAGCGTCAGGATCTCCGGCACTTGCGGAGGGCTCGCTTATGTTCGGAATAACCGAAATCGAAATTCGTAGCCTGGATGTGCCACCTACTGGCCGCCCAATTGATAACCAGGAGCCTGATAGCCAATCAGCCGACAGTAGGTTCCAACTGGAAGCAGGAAGCTGCTTCGAAGCGCGATATACCCTGTGGACCACCGAAAGCAGTGAAGAGAGCATCCGTGGTGTTCACATGAGCAGGATTGACAGGCTTTTGCTAGAAAAAGGCAAGAAAGGCTGGAAGATCGTATCGATAGAAAGGGAAGTCTTATGAGAATAGCTTTGGTCGTAGCCCCAGCAAAACCCGGGAACTCCCTGAAAGCCCATGCCGAAGCCATGGTCAAGGGCATGTCTTCCATGGGACACCGAGTGGACAGCTTTGACGCCAGAACCGACGATGGTGCCAGTTTGCCGGCCTATGAATACATCCTGATCCTGTCCGAGCCAGTATCAGCCTTCAGCGGCAAGATTCCAGACAGCGTTGCAACCTTTCTGAAAAATGCCAGTTCCCTCATCGGCAAGAAAAGTGGTGCCTTCCTGCGAAACTCAGGCATCTTTTCCGGCAAGGCCCTGACCAACCTCATGATGGCCATGGAGAAGGAAGGCATGCACGTAAACTGGTCCGAGCAGGTGGGCAAGGCAGAAGAAGCCGGGGTGTTGTCCAAGAAGATCGGGGCCTGAAAGACCTACACTTTTAGAAACGCCACCGCATCCAGCTCCACCTTGAAGCCGTGGTGCAATACAGGTACCGGCACCACCGTCCGGGCAGGCTTGTGCTCCCCGAAGAAGGCTGCATAGGCGGCATTGAAACGCGGCCAAAGCCCGATATCCGTGATGTAGACCGTGCAGCGCAGCACCTGGGTCTTGCTGCTGCCGGCGGCAGCCAGAATGGCTTCCAGATTGCGGAATACCTGGGCAGCCTCCACTTCGATCTCCCCGAAGACCTTGTTGCTGGTACCGGCCTCAACCGGAATCAAACCGGAAACATATACCGTATCTCCATGCACAACGGCCTGGGAATAATGTCCCGCGGGTATCGGAGCCTTGTCAGTCTGGATCAAACGCATGCTTTACCCCTTTCTCAACTACAGCTTTTGAAGAAGATCCGGTTTCTGCCTTTGCAGGATACCCTGGAACAGCCCTGAAAGTCTTGCGGTAGGCTACAGGCGACAAGCCGGTACATTTACTGAAGACCCGTGAAAAGTGGAAAGGGTTCTCGAAGCCGAAGCGCTCCGCGACACTGCCGACACTGGAACCTGTCTCCACCAGCACCGAAGAGGCGGCCTCCACCTTCAGGCGGGTAAAGTACTGGAAGGGTGTCATTCCAAGAGCACCCTTGAACATCCGTATGAAATGCTCCTCCGACATACCCAGTCGGGCTGCAAGATCTCCCATGTCCAGCTTGAGCCGGATGGAACGTTCCATGATGGCAAGGGCCCGGTTCACGTGTGTTCCGGCACCCGAAGCCGGAACAGCCGCAGCGGCAGCTACACCCCCGGTCCCATACCAGCGCTGGATAAGGCTCAACAACAGATATGCCGCTGCCCTGCCAGGCCCTTGAACAGACTCTTCAGCCAGCCCCTCGTGAAAGAGCCGGTGCAATTCCTCGATCAGGAAGCGGTCCCGCGGTTCTATGGCCCGGGCTGGGGCGGACAAGCCACGGTCCATCAGAGCCAGGGCAGCCTGATCATCAGGATTGTCCATGTCCAGTTCGAACAGGATGGCGTAATAGCTGATTGGACCCTCGAGTGAGCCGGGCAAGATGGAATGGAAATCCATAGGCCTGGTCAGGAAGAGGCCATTGCCGTCTATACGGTGCCTGGAACGATTAAGGAGGAATACGCCCTGCCCTTCCAGGAAACAGTGAAACTCGTATTCCCCGGGGTTGTGGGTATGGTAACGGCCATGCCAGGCCAGCCTGTCGCCACCGACCAGGCGGTAGACATGCACCGTATCCTTTATCTGCATGCCTGAAGCTTGTCAATAATGGATATGCTTAGTCAAGCTTGCCAGACATGCTTCACGACAATCAAGGTTCTGCTACTGCCCGGCATTCCTTCAGGTACGCAAGTGCCCGCAACTGCCCGGCCAGTTCCCGCTCTCCACCCCATTCGGCATCGTTCCAGCCTTCGATGTCCACCGTGCCGGCATAGCCGCCGTCTACCAGAATACGCAGCAACTCGCGCCAGTCTGTATCCCCGTTGCCAGGCAGGCATGGCTGGTGCCAGCGGTTACGGCCGTACAAACCCCGGCTGGCCAGAAGCTCACGGTTTACCCTGGCGTCCTTTCCGTGGATATGGATGATCCGCGGAAGCCAGTCCTTCAGTTGGGCCAGCGGATCTGCCAGGGCTTCCACCTGATGGCAGGGCTCCCATTCCAGACCCAGGGTTTCCGAGGGCAGGGCATCGAACATCAGGTGCCACGCGTCAGGGTTGATGGCGATGTTCCACTTGCCGGTCTTCCAGGTGTCACCCATTCGGCAGTTCTCGAAAGCCAGCTGCACTCCCCGGGCTTCCGCACGCTCGGCCAAGGGACCAAAGAATGACTTCCAGGCCTCGATCGAGGCTGGCACCGCGGTGCCGGGAACCCTGCCGGCAAAACAGCTGACCAGCGAACAGCCAAAGCTGCCAGCCTGGTCAATCAAGGCTATGATACCCGCCTGGGTGGCTATCCCGGCTTCGTCACCACTCAGAGGATTGCCATATACGGATACCGAACTGACAATTGTGCCTGTTTCACTGGCAGCTTGGCATACCGTACTGGCGGTAGCGGCAAGATCGCCACTGACATGACCCCAGTACATGATGGAAAAACTCTCAAAGCCCTGCCCAGCCAGTTGCCTGATGGCAAGCTCAGGGTTCTCATCTCCCTTGACCAAAGTACCGAGCATGGGTTGTTTCATCACGGACTGTTTCATCACGGGCTGTTTCATCACGGGCTGTTTCATCGTGGCAGACCTCCTGGCACCAGGCTATCCAGCAGTTGCATGGTACGTAGGGCCTGGGCAAAATCCAGACCGTCCTCGCCGCCAGGACCCATCGGCCTCAGACCGGAAGCCAGGTCCATAAATCGCTGGTAGGTGGATGGTATCCGTGGTCCCTCGACCATGGTGACCGTTCCGCCCGCATCGTCAGATGCCGACTCATTGTATACGGCCACAGCACTACGGGATCGGCCAAGATCCAGGACGGCCCTGCCCTTTGAACCGCACACATGTATCCTGAAATCATCCACAGCCCCATCCTCCACCCAGCTGACCCGTAGCTTAACCGGTGCGCCGCCAGACAAGACCGCCGTGGCGGAGAAAGCCACGCAGACCGGACCGGACCCTGACAGGAACTCAGCAGGTATCGGCTCGTGTCTGTTACCTGCAGACATGGCTTGAGCCAGATTGACTGCGCTGGCCTGTCCGGTCGGCACCAGTTCGCCGAACAGGTACAGCAGGGCATCAACCAGATGGCTGCCCAGGTCTCCGGCCACTCCACCGCTGCTCTCTTCCGGCAGCAGCCGCCAGCGCCAGCGCGGAGTTGTCAGCCAATCTCCCCAGACCTTGGTCCGCACCCAGCTTTGCAGATATTCGGCTTCAACTTCCTGTATCTCTCCCAGTTTTCCTGAATCCAGTATGGTTTTCAGTGCCGCAAGAGCTGGGGCATTGCGTTTGGAATAATTTACCAGGTTCGGAACACCGGCAGTGGCAGCCAGGTTTGCCATGGCCTGGCACTCATGCAGGGTTCTGGCCAGAGGCTTCTCGCAGAAGACCGGCAAGCCGCGCTCCATGGCAGCCATGACTATCCGTGGATGCTGGCTGTCGCTGGTAACGCAGGACACAGCCTGGCACTTGCCGTCATCCAGAAGATCAGTGATGGATGTGTAATAACCGGGGATGTCGAATCTGGATGAAAAGTCTTCGGCTTTGCCAGGATTGCGATCCGCACATGCGCAGATCCGACAGCCATCCAGTTCCCTGAACTTCTTGACCTGGTACTCGGCCATGGCTCCGGTTCCAACTATTCCCAGCTGCAGCATGGAAGCTCCTCATGACTCCGGACAGATTGAAGTGGATTCGCGCACGACGAAGTCGGTGTCAAGCCATTCCTGCACCGGTTCTGCCTGTCTGCCATTCAGGATGTCTATCAGAAGCCTGGTTGCCCGTCGGGCCAGCTCGGTTACCTGATGATCAACCGTGGACAGCGGGGGCGATATATCCTTCACCGGCGGAAGGTTGTCGTACCCGATCACGCTCAAGTCTCCGGGGATGTGGATGCCCCTGCCTGCCGCATAGTGCAGGATACCGAAGGCACTGCGGTCGGAACTGGTCATGATGATGGTAGGAGGCTGTCTGCCGGACAACAGCCGACTTGCACCGACAGCCCCCGATGTTTTTGAAAAATCACCTTCCACAATACTTGTCTCGACATCGAATTCGGCGGCCAGGCGCTTGAAAACCGCCAGGCGGTCTATGGCATTGCGGTAACGGATGTCTCCGGTGATGTAGCCGAAACGGCGGTGGCCAAGATTCCAGCCATGGGAGAAGGCCTTGCGCATGCCGCTTTCGGGCAGGGCATCCACGCTGTTCAGGCCGTCGTGATAGTTGTTTATCAGCACAAAGGGAACTCCCTGTTCACGTAGCCCCGCGAAAGGCAGGAAATTGGCTCTGGTCACCGCAAACAGCAAGCCATCCACTGTCTTTGAGCGGATCAGGTCATGATAACTTTCCGTGCCATCATTCTGCTTGTCCAGGATGATGGTTGGCGAATAGCCATTGGCATCAGATTCCAGAACAACACCATCGAGCAAAGCCGGAAAATACGAGCGTGAAAACGGCGGGAAGGACCGGTAGGATGGCACGACAAAACCCAGGGTGTTGGTACGTTTCCGTGCAAACAAAGCCGCCTGCCTTGAGGGGATATAACCCAGCTCCCTGGCTGCACTGCGTACCTTGTCTTTTATGGCGGGGGTGATCAGCGAGGAGTCATTGAGGGCACGGGACACGGTGGATTCGGCCACCTCCGCAAGGCGGGCGACATCTGCCCGGGTCGGCTTCTGGTTCATGGTCTTTTCCTAACCCGTTCCCGCTGAAATGTAAAGGGGCGCAGCCCGCGATTCCGCACGCTGCGCCCCAAGTAGCACTTTCAGCAACTACTATCAATAGATGGATTCAGGCTCGTAGAACTTGGCGACATTGGACTTGTCTACCAGAACAGAGGGGATGACCACAGTGATCGGTGCCTTGGCGGTATGGAAGTCGGCACTCTTGGCACCGGTGGCTACGTCGATGGCATACCTGATGCCGTCGGCGATCATGGAAGGATGATAGGTAGCGGTGGCGCTCACCAGGGGATGGCCATCCATGATCATCTTGTACACGACCTTGGAGCCAGCACCACCGAGAGCTATCTTCACATCGGTCCGTCCGGACTCCTTGATGGCCTGCAGCACGCCAAGCAGAACATCATCGTCCTGGCAGAAGACCGCATCGATCTTGGGATACTTCTGGAGGAAGGTCTCCATCAGGGTCAGGCCCTTCTGGGTGGACCAGTCGGCAAACT
>JAVEXH010000390.1:0-3434 GCA_034004175.1 Spirochaetia bacterium | reverse complement strand
TATGGTTCCCTGCGTATGTGATCATGCACAAGGCTGTCAATTTTGACACTGGTTTCATCCCTGTCCGAAGTCCGTCCCGCGTTCTCGAGGGCGTGGTTCAGAGCGTCGTACAAGCGTTCCTTGCTGAAGGGTTTCAGCAGGTAATCCACGGCATGGACTTCGAAGGCCTTGAGTGCATATTCGTCGTAGGCAGTTATGAAAATGACTGATGGACGGGTCTTCAGTTGCCTGAGAACCTCGAAACCTGTCATCAGCGGCATCTGTATGTCCAGGAACACAAGCTGTGGCCGCAGGCTGCGTATGAGTTCCAGGGCCTGTGCACCATTGGCGGCTTCGGCGATTATATCTATGCCCGGATAGCCGGCCAGTGCCAGCCTGAGCCGCTCCCGGGATGGCTGTTCGTCATCTGCCAGGATGGTGCGAATGGGGGTCATGAAAGCTGCCCCGGTATGTGCATGCGCACGATCAGGCCCTGGGGCTTGTTACGGGCAAACTCCAGGGGTCGACCATAGATTACGGAAAAACGCTGGTTCACGTTCCGTATGCCTATGCCAGGCTTGTTGAACAGCGATTCAGGATCCACTTCCGTAGAACCCTGATCGGCAATCTCCACCACCATACCGTCTTCCACCTGCCTGGCCGTGATATTGATCTGTATCTCGGCTGCATCGTTCCCTCCATACCGGACCGCGTTCTCCACCAATGGCTGAAGCAGCATGGGAGGAATCGGGTGGCCGGCAAGGCGGTCGTCCACGTCAAAGGCCACGCGCAGGCTGTCTCCGTAACGCCGGCGCTCGATATCCAGGAAACGCTGGATATGCTGCATTTCATCGGCAAAGGGAACCACCTCACGCCTGGTTGCCGTAAGGGCATAGCGGAAAAGTTCGGCTAGTTGTTCCACGGTATCCACTGCGGCTCCCGGGTTTGTCTCGGCCAGATGGGCAATGGTGTTCAGGGTATTGAAGAAGAAATGCGGATTTATCTGGGCACGAAGGGCACGCAGCTCGGCCATGACAGCCTGGGATCGCAGGTGCTCCCGCTCCCGCCTGGCCCGGGCCCGCCATGATTCGTTGGTGATGATGAACATCCACTGGACGCCTTCCTGCCCCGGACCGGCAAGCCTGCGTGCATTCAGTTTCACTGGTACTTCATGCCCCTGAATGTTGCCGAGATTGGTGTAGAAATTGGTCTTCGGTTCACCCTCTGGATCCTGGGCGATGATGGCCTGCAGTTGGCTTACCACTTGATCGGTTATGAAATTCTGGCTTCGGGTATCCGCCGCATCGACACCGATCAGGCGATACAACTGGGAGTTCACCTCGGCAACCGAGCCACTGCCGTCGATCACGATTACCGCTTCGTCCACCGCCTCGAACATGTTACGAAGGGTACTGATCTTCTGCTGTATTACTGCCGACATGACATTGAAGTTATGGGTAATGACGTCGGTGCTGGATCTTTCCTGAATCTGCATGCCGTATTCACCATCACGGATCCAGGCGCTGGTATGGGCCAGTTCGTGCAGATACCGGGCGATCTCGTCAAGCGAACGCCCCACTACTCCCTCCCGCGGGAACTGCAGGGTATCGCTGGATACCTCGCCCCTGGCCAGCTGGCCAGCACGCTCGGACAGATCCGTATAGTGCTGGATCATGCGGTCAACGGTCTGGGACAGCAGTTCCAGTTCATCACCATCCTTGCCCTCTAGACTGTGATCGTTCCGTAACGGGCCTTGATCATTCCAGGTCGGACCAGTGCCAGCCAGACCGGCAAACTCGTACACCTGCCTGGCCACCCTGATGATGGGCAGGGAAAGCGAATGGGCAAACCGTGAGGCCAGGAAGAGACAGGCGGTCAGGAAACTGATGAAGAAGAGGAAGCGGACAGCGGACTCGATCCGCACTATGCCATTCTTCGTCTCGTCTGCCCTGGCGGCAAGGATGGCAAACAACTGTTCAACCTTGGCTCCATAGATCGGGAAAAACTCCACCTCTGATATCAGCAGCTGTATGGGATGGGCCAGCCGCCTGGAATCCACCGTGTCCCTTAGCATCAGCTCGCTCCACAGATGGTTAAGCCGCTGCAGACCGGGGCGATCCCGTACCAGAGCCTCGGCCTGGGCAAAGTCAGCGTGTTCCACCACCGCAGCCACCCTGTCCAGATGGGCGTTGGCCATGGCCCAGACTGCATCAAGACCGCCAAAGAGATCCTTGAAGTCATCGGGATAATACCAGCGGGATGAAATATCGCTATGCAGGCTGGTGAGTTCCTGGTCAAAGCGGGTGCGCTCATCCAGGAATTGCCGGTACGCTGCACCGTTGTCCCAGTTGATTATCATGTCACCAAGGAGCATTCTGGTGGCACCCCAGCTTATCCGTGTCTCCAGTATGGCCGCATGGTCCAGCTCCACCCGCACCCTCATGCTCCGGGCCATTCCTGAAAATCCGATGTACAGCACGATGATGGCAATGAGGATCAGGTAGGTTACAAAGATCCGGTTGCGTATGGTCATGGCTCCGGACGCCCTTCCCGTTCAAGGACCAGAATGGCATCCAGACCTGCCGAAGCCTTCCTGGCTGCTGCTGCCACGTCCTGACCGAGTATGGCGGCACTGATGGCCTCACCCACCACCTGCCGGGCCTTGCCGGTATCAATCACCGGTGGATTCCATTGGAAGGTGGCAATCTCGTAACTGCGGGTAGACGCGGCCGTCCACTGGGGAGCAGGGTCGCTGTCGGTGAACATCGGATGCTTCCAGACACTTTCCCGGGCCGACGGAATGCCCGCAAGGTGGGCAGACAGCGACTGTTCCCTGGCGGTAGCCCACTGGATGAACAGCCAGGCTGCTTCCTTGTGCCTGGAACGGGGATCTATGGCAAGGCCCCAGTGGGAAACATGCGGAACCTGGCCGGCAGGCCCTGCAGGTATCACCGCATACCCGAGGTTGTCGTAGACAGTGGAATGCTCCCTGTCCTCGTAATGGGTCCTGAACAGGTTGGCGTCGTAGATCATGGCAGCCTCGCCGCGCATGAACAGGGAAACGCTTTCGTACCAGCCTATGCGGGTGGCATCCCGGGGGCCGTAGTCACGCAACAGCCGGCCGTAGAACTGCAAAGCCGCGATGGACTGGGGTGAATCGATGGCTGCGTTCCCGGCCTGGTCAAGCCAGTCCCCTCCGAAGGAATGGAGGAAATCTACCCACTGGCTGGTGGCGCTCATATCCCGACCGCGCATGGTGATGCCCGCTATACGGCCACCGGAACCCTGGTAGATGGTCCGCGCCACCGTTTCAAGATCCCCCACGGTCCGCGGAACTTCGACCCCATAGGTGGCGAAGATGCTCTTGTTGTAAGCCAGGATGGATGTCTCCAGTAGCACCGGCAGGCTGTACGGCCTTCCATCACGAAGGCTGGCTTCCAGGGCACTGGGGTACA
>JAVEXH010000389.1:0-3457 GCA_034004175.1 Spirochaetia bacterium | reverse complement strand
TGGGAAGGGCCTGTCCGCCCATGTCGGCCGCATAGGTCCAGAAGCCTTTGTCCTTCAAAGCCTCCAGGGCTCTGGCAAGATTGCTGACCGTGGCCACCGGTACGTAGGCTATGGCACCTGCCGAAGCCCGGGCTACCGTATCGGTCTCCTTTGCCGCCCTCCGTTCAGGCATGATAACCAGGTCCACCCCGAAAACATCGGCTGAACGCAGGATGGCTCCCAGGTTGTGCGGGTCTTCTATATGGTCAAGGATGAGCACTATGGCCTTTTCGGGGAGACTGGATGAAAGCCATTCTGCCAGATCCAGCTCGGAGGCTTTGGGGGTTTCCTTGAGTACCAGGGCTGTACCCCGGTGGTCGGGAGCAACACTGTCCAGTTCCGATGACTGTACTTTTCGTACATCCACCCCTGACTTTGCGGCCAGTTCCACGATGCGCTTTACCCGCGGTCCGGTGGCGGCCACCAGCAGGGTGCAGCCTCTGGCCTTGCCCGCCCTGAGCAGTTCCTCTATAGCATGGAAGCCGGTGATGTATGTCATGGCAGCATGATACAGAAAAGGGCCACCCGATGGAAGCTACGCTCCACTGGCGACCCTTTGCAGGCATGACTCGTCATGCTTAAGGCATGACGGCAAATTCCTGCACGATCTGGATGGCGTTCTCAACCACTTCTATGCCCTGGCTTTCCATGGCAGCTACACCGGCGCTGTCTATGGCTCCCTGGGTGTTGGCAACACCATGGAGGGTAACCTTGGTGCCCCGCACATCGGCTTCCAGGAAGTGTATCGGGACCCTGCGCTTGTAGATTATCTCGGTGACGATGGCCTGGCCAGTCTGCAATTCACCCAGGCGGTTCAGGCAGGCTTTCTCGTTTTCCTGGGTTATCAGCAACTGCCTGAGTTTGTCTATGATTTTTGCAATGGTTGCCGGATGCTCCCGGCCGGTGTTGATCACCAGGTCAAAGTTGTCGGCATTGTTCCAGTCAACATTGAAGAAGTAGTCGTGGAACCCCTTCCGGTCGTGGTCGTTCTGCTTGAGCATCTGTTCCGCCCTGCGCTCATCGCACTGGTAACGGATGCGGATGCGTTCGATGCGCACCGGATCGGGAGCCACCAGCTTGATGGATATTATCCCCGGAACTCCGTTGAAGATGGAGAACCCGCCGCGGCCGGTAATGATGCAGTCTCCCTTGGCTGCCTCGGCAAACAGGACGGTTTTCAGGTAGTGAAGGTAGTCATCACGATCCTGGGACAGGGATGCCCAGAAGCCGGGCTTGCGCTCATCGTATTTGGCCCGGGTTTCGGGAGAAACGCCGAGTTCGGTCATGCGGTTTTCTATGTATTCCTTGTCTATCGGCCGGTACCCGGTTATTTTTGCCAGCTCGGCAACCATTTCATCGCCGAGGGCTGCAAACTCGCGAGCTACGCATATAACTGCCATAAGGCCTCCTTCAGGATCACGTTTCCGCCATCCTTCATATTCAACGATACGACTGCACGGGCGGATTGTCAAATGATGGCCACGAGATTTCTGCCAGGGAGGGCGGCCGGGCTGGCCGCCGGCGCTTTACCCCTTAACACGATATACCGGTCTGTATATAGTCGTGCCATCATGCAAAGAATCGGTGAACTGGCTGCCTTTGGCACTGCCGTCTGCTGGACCATATCAGCCCTCTTCTTCGAGCGGGCTTCCAAGCGGATGGGTGTCCTGGCGGTGAATTTCTACAAACTCATTTTTGCCTTCGGGTTCCTTCTCCTGACAGCAGTCCTCATGCGTGGTGTGGCGCTGCCCCTGGATGCCAGCCCCCGGGCCTGGCTGTTCCTCTCGCTGTCCGGGCTTATCGGGTTTGTCATAACCGATATCTTCCTGTTCAGCGCGTACGTGATGATAGGATCAAGGATAACCATGCTGTTCCTGGCCATGTCACCACCCATGACCGCCATTCTGGGTTATGTGTTTCTTGGTGAAACCATGGGAGCCCGCGGCCTGCTTGGCATGGCTATGGTTGCCGCCGGTATTGCCCTGGCAGTGCTCAGCAGGCAGGACGCCAGGAGCGCGGTCAAGCGGGTAGTCAGCAGGAACGACAAACTGGGCTATCTGTATGCCTTCCTGTCCACCCTGGGGCAATCAGTGGGCATGATCTTCACCAAAATCGGATTGGGCGATTACCACCCCATCGCAGGCACCCAGATACGGGTATTCGCAGGCATCGTGATACTGGCGGTCATTTCACTGTTCTGGGAAAAGGGCCGTCCCTTCAAAGCGGCTCTGGACAATCGTACCGGATTGGCGACAACCTTCGGAGGAGCCATTTTCGGCCCCTTCCTGGGAGTTGCCCTGTCCCTCTTTGCGGTCCAGCGGACCAACACAGGCATTGTAAGCACCCTGCTGGGGCTTACACCCATCCTGATAATCATACCGTCCATCCTGCTCTTCAAGCAGAAGGTGAAGCCCCTCGAGATAGTGGGAGCCCTGCTGGCGGTACTGGGTTCGGCTGTCTTCTTCATGTAGGTTACCGGCGGGGCTGTGCCTGCAACTTTGCGCGCATGTTCGTGCACAGCCTTGCAGGCCTGGCAGATTGCCCTTATGCTGGTTGCATGGCTATCACACTGTATTCAGAAGGAGCGGCACAAGAGGTGACCGGCTCCAAGCACCTGTTCGAGGTTGACGGCAAACGCTTCCTCGTGGATTGCGGCGCCTTCCAGGGCAGACGGGAAGAAAGCGACCGCAAGAACCGGGCCTTGGTCGAGGATCCTGCCTCGATAGAGGCGGTCATACTGACCCATGCCCACTTCGACCACTGCGGCATGCTGCCCCTGCTGGTAAAACGGGGCTTCACGGGCAACATCTATGCCACCCCCGCAACCCGCGATCTTGCCAACCTGATCATGATGGACTCCGCCCGCATTCAGGCCAGGGACGCCGAGTATCTTGGCAAGCAGGCTGCAAAGGCAGGCAAGAGCTTTGACTGGAAGCCCCTCTACGACGAGCAGGACGCGGTGCAGGCCACCAGCCAGATCGTAACCATCTCCTACGGCAGGCCGATGTACCTGCATCCAAAGGTCCGGCTGGAGTTCAGGGATGCCGGGCACATCCTGGGCTCGGCCACTGCCCATGTCACGGTAACCGATGATGACGGACATACTGTCAGGATAGGTTTCTCCGGCGATCTTGGCAGGCCCGACAAACCCATCATCAGGGATCCCGAGTTGATGGCACCGGTGGACTATCTCATCATAGAGAGCACCTATGGCGACCGGCGGCACGAGTCAACCGTGGATGCGGAGGACAGGCTGGCCAAGGTCGTCAATGATACCTTCAAGCGGGGCGGCAAGATCATCATTCCAGCCTTCGCCGTGGAGCGGACCCAGGAACTGATCTACCACTTCCACATGCTGGTGGACCAGGGCCGCATTCCAAAGTTACCCATCTGGGTAGACTCTCCCATGGCTACCAGT
>JAVEXH010000016.1:0-16302 GCA_034004175.1 Spirochaetia bacterium | reverse complement strand
GCCAGTCCGTCTCCGGTGACACTCTGGATCTGCTTGAGGCTGTCCAGGCCTTGCATTTCCTGTTCCATCTTGATGGTGACGGACTGTTCTATGTCGGAAGCCGATGCACCCGGGTATGGCACAACCACGTTCACCCAGAAGAACGGCACCTCCGAGAATTGTTCCTGGGGCATGCGCAACACGCTGAAGCTGCCAAGCACCAGCACGGTTATCAATACTATGGTCAGGAGAACGGTGTTCCCGGTCGAGAATTTAGGAAGGTTCAAAATGACCCCCTATTCCCAGCTGGCCGTATCGCCGACGATGGTGGCTGCGACAGGTGTACCTGCCCGCAGGCGGGTGAGGGCCGTTACAATGAGTTTCTCGCCCTCTGCCAGGCCTGACAAGAGTTCCACCCGGACACCCGAGCGTCGACCTGCAACAACTTCCCTGACCGCCACTTTGCCGTTGTCATCTACAAACACCGCAGAGGATGTACCGCGCCGGACGATGGCAGCACTGGGTACCACTACAGCAGGGCTGGTCTCCCTGGCCTTTATGGACACAGTGGCCGTCATGCCGGACTTGATCCTGCCTCCGAAGCCATTGCGGAAGGCTATGACCACCGGGAAGCTGCCGGTGGCAGGATCTGATCCTGCCGCTATTGCTGCCACCGTTCCTTCCACGAACTCCTCGCCCAAGGCTGAAGGCACATACACCCTTGCCGTTGCTCCCGGTTCGATCAGGCCTACTTCACGTTCCCCGACACCTACAGTCACACGGAAGGATGAAGTATCGACGATGCGGGCTACCCGGACACCGGGGGCTATGGTTGCCCCGACGGTGGCCACTTCATCCTTCGAGGCTATGACGCCGGAGATAGGCGCCCGGAGGCGGGTGTCATTGTAGGCCTTGAGAGCGGTCTCGTACTGGGCCTTGGCTCCGCTGGCATTGCCACGGGCCCGGGTAAGATCTGCAGGGGAACTCCTGCCGGAAGCAGCCAGTTTCTCCGTGGCATCCAGTTCAAGACGGGCAGCCTCGTACTGCTCCCTGGCTCTGTCCATATCCAGGGCTGCAATGCGGTCTTCCACCCTGAGCAGTTCCTGACCCTCGGCAACTTTGTCGCCAAGATTGAAACTGACTGCTTTGACAAGACCCTGGGTCTCGGAAACTGTGTAGGCCTCCCGGACACCAGCCACCACGCCGGAAGCCCGTACATCATCAACCAGGGCTCCCCTGGATACGGTAAGGGCCTCCACCGCAATGGTATCTTCCGATTGTTCGCCTTCCCATACCGTTGCTCCGGCCACACCATCGGGCTTGCCGCAGGAGGCCAGGACAACAAAGGCAAGAAGGCTGACTATTACGAATCGATTTTTCATGCATCCTCCATTTTAGATAACCAGAGCACCTTGCGGGGGCTGGCTGGCACTGCAGACAACTGGTTCCCGGTGCGTCAAGAAAAAGTAATGAATTGTAATCTGAACGGCTAGCTGATTATTTTCAGAAAGAAACAAACCATACTTTGCGCGCCAGCTCAACGCGCTGTAAAAGCTGACTCATGAAGTCTGGCGCTCTGCATCCGGATAAGCGCTTCCCTATCAACCAAGAAGGATTGCTTTGTTATCCATGATCCTGTTCCCCCGGCTGTGCATCCCACGGTGATTCTGTCGGCACTCCCTGCTGTGGTCCCGGTTATAAGCCTGTGTACAAGGGTAGACGTACGGTGAAGACAGTGCTGCCAGGCGATGTCACTTGCAGTACGGTAAACAACCAGCACATCCGGCCCTTCACTCCCCGGCCGCAGTGGCTTCTTCCGCCGCCCGCAGCAGGGCTCCATCTGCCAGCAAGGCAGTGGCGGCGGCTATGTCCGGATACATGATCCTGTCAACACGTACCATGGGAACTGCCGAACGCAGCACCCGGTAGGCCGCCCTGGTGGGTACAGAAAGGAACTCAGGGCCACCACGCAGATCCACCGCCTGGCAGGCAGCCAGGGCCTCAAGAGCCATGACGCTGCGCAGATTGCCGAGGATCTCCCTGGCCTTGCGGGCGGCTATGGTTCCCATGGACACATGGTCTTCCTGGTTGGCACTGGAAGGAATGGAATCGACACTGGCTGGGTGGGCCAGCACCTTGTTCTCCGATACCAGTGATGCTGCCGTATACTGTACAATCATGAAACCCGAATTGAGTCCCCCCTCTTTGACCAGGAAAGCTGGCAGGCCGTTGGACAGGGAAGGGTTCACCAGGCGCTCGATACGGCGCTCCGAAACATTGGCCAACTCTGCCAGGGCTATGCCCAGGAAGTCCATGGCCAAGGCTACCGGCTGGCCATGGAAGTTGCCTCCGGAGATGATATCCCCACCCGAGGGGTCGTCGGGATTCGGGAAGATAAGCGGGTTGTCGGTGGCGGCATTTATCTCCCTGGCTACCACATCAAAGGCATAGCCTATGGCATCCCGGGAGGCACCGTGTATCTGAGGGACGCACCGGATGGCGTAGGCATCCTGCACCCGTTCCTGGCCCTGACGGGTGGTATAGGTTGAGCCCTCAAGCAGGGCTCGCAGATTGGCAGCACATTCCACCTGGCCAAACTGCCCGCGGGCTTCGTGGACCCTGGCATCGAAGGCATCGGTGATGCCACGCAGGGCCTGCACGGTAAGAGAAGCTATGACATCAGCACTGCGTACCAGTTTCCAGGCATCAAAGACAGCAATGGCAGCAATGGCTGTCATGCATTGGGTTCCATTTATAAGGGCCAGGCCTTCTTTGGCAGACAGCACAACCGGCTGAAGTCCTGCTGCTTTCAGGGCCTCCTCCGAGGGCATGCGTGCACCCCGGTAACGGGCTTCTCCCATTCCGCAGAGGGCCAGGGCCATGTGGGCCTGTGGGGCAAGGTCGCCGGAAGCACCTAGGGATCCCTTTTCAGGTACGATGGGCACCACTCCGGCGTTCAGCATATCGATCAAGGCCAGCACCGTACCCAACCTGGCACCGGACACGCCGACAGCCAAGGCATTGGCGCGCAGAAGCATCATGGCACGCACGATTTCATCTGCCAGGGGCTCGCCTACACCAACCGCATGGCTCATGATCAGGTTTTTCTGCAAGGCTTCGTTGTCGTCCTTGCTTATCACCACATCACAGAATTTGCCGAAGCCGGTGGTTATGCCATACCGGACCAGGGATTCGTCGACACAGCGCTCGACAACCTCACGGGAGGCCTCGATACGACCCACAGCTTCATCAGCCAGGGCTGCGACTGCGCCATAACGGGCTACCAGCACCACGTCCTTTATTGTAAGTTCCCGGCCATCCAGTATGACAGTATCCATTGAGCCCCCCCGATGCACGTCCTGACCGCGGCGAGTATACCATAATCAGGTTAAAGTCCAAGGTATCCAAGAGTGGCACCCCAGAAGTCTTCATCGGCAAGCCGCCCCTCCAGCCTGGCCTTCACGAAAGCCTTTATTTCGGGTGGAAAAGCCGACCAGTACCTATCCTGCCAATCCGGCATCCAGTCCCAGAGTTCCTGCTGCCTGGATGGGGGCATCAAGCCCAGGGAATAATCGGTGAAGTCGCGTACCATCAGCACCAGGGCATCAGGAGGCAGCCGATCAGACCTCTCTTCATCATAAAGCCCGGTGCCCGCATCCTGCGGATCACCAGGACTTGGTGGATCCGGAAGATAATGTCTCAGCAGCACTTCCACTTCAGCATCTCCTGCTTCCGGGGCATGCTCGCGGATGATGCGTTCAACATAGGCTCTGACCGTCTCCCGCAAAGACCCGATGCTGGAAGCCACCCCCTCATTGATGGAAGCCGCCATCTTGTCAGCCATGCTGGCCGGGTTCAAGCCACCCAACCTGGCGTAACGTCCCATGTCTTGACGGCGTCGTTCACATGCTTTGAGGATAACCTCGAATTCCGCTGGTTCAGCCCTGTTCAGGATAAAGTCCAGAACAGCTTGAAGTCCGATATCAGCCATGGCTCCATACTACACCCCAAAGCTACGGCAAGGAAGGACAAGTTGCAAAGTACTGGAACAATACAGGCCTGTGCAGTAACATCAAACCGATTGTTTTCATTCCACTTGGAGGTAAGTATGCCTGTTAAAAGAGATCATGGTGTCAAGCTTGATCGCCAGTCTGCGGCCGAACGCGGCAGACTGATTGCCTATATCAACCTGAAATTGTCCGGACTTGGGCTGCCAGTCTACGCCAAGGAAGGTACTGCTTTCCTGGACCTGGCCAGCGACATGATTGCCAATTATCGTGAAAAGAGCCGCCTGTTGTCAGATTACCTGCCGCCGGTGGACAGCCGTATCCAGACCTTCCTTGACTCATATCTGGCTGCGCTCCCTGAATCCGAAAGGCCGCGACTGCCTTCCCGGACCCTTACCCTTGACCGCTACGGGATGGCAAGGGAGTTGTCCATTCCACCCGATGCCCATGATTACAAATCCCCCACCCTGTCATCCTACCGCATCAGGAACGGCATACTGCATAACCCGGCCAGCGATCGCCGGACCACCCAGGGCGTGTTCCATATCGTAGATGGCGGACTCCCTGTTCCCCTGGATAAAAAGGAAGTGCCCCAGCTGGCCTTCGCGCGCCTGCTCAAGGCCGCCTTTACGCCACCCGAAGAACTGCTCATACTACCCTTCACTGCCTGCGAGCCGGAACCAGCCAGGATTTTCCTTTCATTGCTGCTGCGGCCGATGGTCAGACCGGAAGTACCGGGCTACATGCCGGAAATGTCCATGGAGACCCGATTCTTTGCTCCTGCATCCCTGGCTGCCAACCTGGATTTCGCAGAAAGCATTTTCGGCAACTCCGGAGACCCCTATGTCTCAGAAAACGATGCCGCCCTTGATCCACTTCACTGGACCGGACATACCGGCTGCATAATTCTTGCCACCCACCTGACCAGCCTGACCAAAAAGGAAGTTGGCCTGCCGAAGTGGGAAGATGCCACTGAACGACAGAAGGCAGATGGCATGGCCTGGAAAGATCCAGCCGAAAAATACAACGATGGCAAAGCCTTCAAGATCTGCGCCAGAGATGAACGGGGCGTAATTGTCACCATCATCGCCGACAACTACTTCGGATATACCAAGAAAGAGATCAAGACCCAGATATCCTACTCGTCCAACCTCCTTGGTCTTACCGAAGAGGAGCACTCAGGTGGCGCCCTGGTGTTGCCCAGCTTCAGCCTTGGCAATGTATTCCTCCCGGATACCAATCTCCATTCAAAGGGACAGACCTTTGAAGATACCGTCCGCCTGCTTGGCGAGCGCATCGAAATTCATCCCGAGGGCTACGCTGTGGACAGGATCTTCCCACAGGTTGTGTATCTTCCCGAGGACGCCACCATCTCGCTGGACGAGCAGAAGGCAAGCTGGGTCAGAGACGGGCAGAAGCATGATCTGAGGGTTCTACCCAACGAAGTGTATGTCCATCCCACCGGCTACCGGGTGCGACTGGACAGACATCAGGCTTCTGGAGCCTGGCGTTTGGTAGGCACCTCTGCCGAGGGCCTCTTGTGCCACAAGCCCTGCACCGTTTCCGGTGGTGGCAAATCAGAAATCTCAAAATCAATATGGGATGCTGTTACCTACGCACCAATAGTCACCGGCGACTTCCACGCGGACATGCAGGCCGTCAAGGCGGTAATCGAATATGACTACGGAAACCGGTTCAAGGATCCCGAAGAGAACCATGGCAAGGACAGCCGGACCATCCTGTCCAGTGCCCGGTCCCTGGGCAGCGTCATCAAACTCCTGTCACCATCACCCTTGTACAACGACGGCTTCAATGCCTGGCTGGCGGCGATACCTGAACGGGTAAAAGCCCTCGTCTTCCTGGTGAAGCGTTTCTACAAGCCCGAGTGGGGTGATTCCTGGATAGATCATTTTGACACTGATGTGGTAAACGGAGCAGCCGGCAACGTGGTCAAGTTCGAAGGCCGCCCGGTGCAGGGCTCGTACCTGCGCATAGGCTGGACTCCCGAAGGCGCGCGCAGCATCCACAAACTGCGCCAGGATTACATGCCCGCCGAGAAGATACAGTGGGAAGACGACATAACGGCCTCGGTACTCGTACCCAGTGCTGGCCTGAAGGGTCTGCCCGAAGGCGTTGGCCCCCTGGTCAAATTCGCCAAAAATTGCGAAACCCGCTTCTTCCAGCGCCCCGACGACGCCATACATCGTGGTTATGACAAACAGGCCGAAAGTGATATGGCAAGGCCGGATAACTTCATCTCCAACTTCGAACCCCTTACCCGGGCCAGAGCCAAGGAAATGATAGAACGCACCATCGAACTGTCGGAATATACCGATCCTATGAAGGCCATGATAGAAGGAGCGGAGAAGGACGAGTACTTCCGCTATTTCGTGGTCTCGTCAAAGCCTCGTATTGTGGACGGCAAACCATCCAAGAATCCCCGGTACCTGCAGTTGGACCTGAATTACGCAAAACCGATGGAACGCTACCTGGCCGACCTTGGGGCACGGTTGTTCCGCAACATTCCGGCAAGCGAGCCCATCCATCATCCAGTAGGCGCGGTACTCCCTGGCCGGCGCAACAACCCGCCGGAACCGGAAGCAGGCATACGGCCACTAGCTGTATTCGGGCCTATCCACTATCAGGAACTACCGGAGTTCTTCATGGACGCCATCTGCTCACTTACCGGCAAGAGCCCGTCCACCACGGGAGCAGGATCAGAAGGAGCCCTGACGAAAGGCCCCTTCAATGCCCTGTCTCCGACTTCGGATCTCAACAATGCCCTGCTGGGCTTCATACTCGGTGAATACCACGGTTTCTCCACTGCGGCAGGCTATGTCGGCCACAAATACCGGATGGAGCACGATATTTCACTGCTGGTGCCGGAGCTGTGGTCACGGCTGAGTCCTGAAGAACGTACTCCTGCCTTCCTCATCCGCAATGGCTATCTGGAGCGGGTCGAGGATTTTGAATACAAGGGCAGGAAAATTCCGGCAAGCAGGCTTGGCTGGCGCATAACCAGCCTGTTCACTTCCCAATTCCTGGGACGTATCTTTGATGCCCCCTCGGCAGTATTCCCCGATGAAGTCCTGAAGCCTGAAATCCAGAGCCTTGAATATTTTGCGGATGGCGTGCTCAACATAGCCGAAGCCCAGGAACGGGTCGCAAAGGACTACATCCTTGATGGATCGGTGGAATCTGCCATTCCGCCCCTTCAGGCTATCCTCCATATCATGGCCGAAGGCAACTGGCACGGAAAAGATCTTCATGACCCGGAACTGCGCCGCCTGTTCGACCGTGAATATGTACTGAACTCAGATTGGTATGCGGATCGCCTGAACAGGTATGCAGCCAGTGAACTCAAGCACCTTGAGAACGGCAGGGCCTACCTGCAGACTTTCATAGAGAGTCCGCGCGGTCGTGATACCAAGGAAATGGGAAAGGCGAAGCGTGAACTGGATCTGCTTGATAAACGTCTTGCAGAGATAAAGGCCGATGGCTACAAGGCCAGCCTCAGGGGAACCATAGGGCTGGATCCACTGCACCGCAGATAGCAGAGCACTCAGGAGGGCAATCATGAAATCCACATTGCTGATAACCAATATTGGCGAGCTGGCCACACCCGTCGGTCACTCGGCCATTAAAGGAACAGGAATGAAAGACATCCATGTCATTCATGATGCTGTACTGGTCATAGATGTAGACAAGATTGTCTGGGCGGGACCAGCCAGCGGGATGCCCTCCATAGATGGCCCGGCACCGGACGTAGTGGACGCCGGTGGCCGGGCTGTCATTCCCGGTTTTGTGGATTCCCACACCCATTTCGTCTTCGGCGGCTACAGGGACGAGGAATTCCTGTGGCGCGCCGGGGGTATGCTCTACATGGAGATCCACAAGCGAGGTGGTGGCATTGCCACCAGCGTTGCCGCCACCAGGGGTTCCTCGAGTCAGGAACTGGTTCGCTCGGGAGCCGTCAGGCTGGAACGCATGCTTGAGCTCGGTGTAACCACCGTGGAAGGCAAGTCCGGTTACGGACTGGATCTTGATACCGAATTGCGTCAACTGGAAGCCATGAAAACCCTCATGGGCCTTCAACCAGTGGATATAGTACCAACCTTCATGGGCATGCATTCCATCCCGGTGGAATACCAGGGCCAGCCTTCGGCATATACCGATCATGTACTGCAAAGAGTCCTGCCACAGGTAAAAAAACAGGGCATAGCCCGGTTCTGTGATGTGTTCTGCGAAAAAGGTGTCTTCGAGCTGGTCGATTCAAGACGCTTCCTGGAGGCTGCCAAGGCTGCAGGTTTCGGTATCAAGCTGCATGCGGACGAAATACAGCAATTGGGTGGTGCGGGACTGGCAGCTGTGCTCGGCGCAACCAGCGCAGACCACCTGCTCAAGGCTGCCCCCACCGACCTGGCCGCCATGGCGGCCGCAGGCGTAATTGCCACCTGCCTGCCCCTCACCGCCTTTGTCCTGCGTGAGCCCTACGCCGATGCCAGGCTGATGATGGACACTGGTTGTGCCGTAGCCCTGGCCAGCGATCTGAATCCGGGCTCGTGCTACAGCCAGTCCATTCCCCTCGCCATCGCCCTGGGCGTGCTGTACATGGGCATGGCAATGGAAGAAGTACTCTGCGCCCTCACCCTGAATGGTGCCGCCGCTTTGGGGCTTGCCCATGACCGCGGCAGCCTCGAACCAGGGAAACTGGCAGACATCCTGATCCTGGATGCACCTTCATACCGTCACCTGGCCTACCACACTGGCATGAATATCGTGGCAACTGTAATCAAGCGTGGCAAGGTCGTAAGCATCCGCGACTGACATCGAAACTGCACTCCATGCCGGATCTCCTGTCCGGTGGACAGGAGCCCTCACTCCACAAAAAGCCTCTTGGTGGCGTACACTGGATCAGACGTCAGGTTCACCCCCAGCTTGCGAAGGCCAGCCTCATCACCGGGTGTAGGAAGGTGAGTCAGATGCATCTGGGTACCCCGTAACTGTAGCAGGCGATCAAGACAAGCCTGTACCATAGGGTTAAGTGCTGCGCTGATGGACAGGGCTATCAAAGCCTCGTCAACATCAAGGCTGGCACTTTTACGTCCCAGCACATCACGTTTGAACCTGGATATGGACTCTATGACTATCGGTGACAGCAGATGTATGGGATCCGGTAACCCGGCCAGTGCCTTGGCTGCATTGAGTACCGCAGCAGTAGCAGCATGCAGGAGTCTAGAGTTCTTGCCGGTGACAATATGCCCGCCCGGCAATTCAAGGGCTGCCCCGCACTTGACGGCATCGATGCCCTTTTCTGGATCATTGCTGGCTATCTCTGCACTTCCACCATCCGCATCTTCGGCTATGGGAGCTTCATGCTCCGGGCCTCCCGCGGCACCGGCAGCCTTCCTGGCGGCTGGCACCACTGCCCGGTACTCGGGGCTGATTCCCAGAGCATCCAGAATGTGTTCTACCTTATCCAGAGCCTCACGGTCCGCTGCACCCATCATGTATTCACAGGCACAGCGGAAATAGCGCCTGACGACTTCCTGTCTGGCTGCATCACAGGCCGCCACATCATCTACAATGGCAAAACCTGCACGGTTGACGCCCATCTCGGTTGGCGAGCGGTAGGGGTCGGGATCCCCGGTGATGCGTTCAAGAATGGCCTCAAGAATGGGAAACGATTCCACATCCCGGTTGTAATTGACAGCCGACTCTCCTGTTGCCGCCAGATGGAAGGGATCAACCAGATTGAAGTCTTTCAGATCCAGAGTAGCAGCTTCATAGGCCTGGTTCACTGGATGTTCAAGAGGAAGGTTCCATATCGGGAAGGTCTCGAACTTGGCATACATGGCTTTGATGCCCATGCGCTGGTCATGGTAAACCTGGGAAAGACAGGTAGCCATCTTGCCGGATCCCGGCCCGGGGCCGGTGACCACTACCAATGGCTTGGTTGTTTCTATCCTTGGATTGGCTCCGTAGCCTTCCTCCGAGACAATCAGGTCAGGATCATCAGGATACCCTCTGGTCGGTTTATGGGCGTATACCCGTATGCCGCGGTTCTCTATCTTGGTCCTGAAGGCCTTGGCCTGGGGTTGATCCTCCCAGCGCGTAATCACCAAGGAGGATACAGAAAGTCCCCATTCGCCCAGGTCATCTATCAGCTTCATGGCATCCGCATCATAAGTGATACCATAATCTGCACGAATCTTCCGGTGTTCTATTGCTCCAGCATGAATACACAACACGATCTCGGCATCCCGTTCCAGTTCTTTCAGCAGGCGAACCTTGACGTTCGGATCATAGCCAGGCAGAACCCGGGCAGCATGGAAGTCGTTGAGCAGTTTCCCGCCGAACTCAAGATACAGTCTTCCATCAAAACGTCGCATACGCTCCCGTATGTAGGACGCCTGTTCAAGCAGATACTTTGCGTTGTCAAAAGCCTTGGTCATACCAGACAACCTTTCATTCCCCCGAGTTCGTGATGCGTCGTCGCCTCGAAAAACCAAAGACCAGCAATGCAACCACGACAAAACCGAAGGCTATACCCTGTGGCAGATCCACCACTTCCCCGAATACAAGGACGCCGAGCAATAGCTGGGTGGTAGGCGAAATGTATTGCAGAAACCCCATTTTGGATAGAGCCAGGCGCTTGATTCCAGAAGCATACAACAACAAAGGTATGGCAGTAACAAGGCCGGTCATCATGAGCAGTATCGATCCCCCCACCCCTATGGTGCCGAACGCACCGTTCCCGGCCTTCTGCTGAAACAGCAGAAAAGCAAGTGCAAAAGGAAAGGCAGCACCTGTCTCCACAGTCAATCCGGTAAGGGAATCAAGGGCAGCCATTTTCTTGATAAGCCCGTAGATCCCGAAGGTAGAGGCAAGAGTCAAGGACACCCAAGGCAGCTTGCCATAAGAAACAGTAAGCACAACTATTCCAAAACCAGCCACCACATAGGCAGCAATCGTACCCTTGTCAAGTTTTTCACGTAAAACAAAAGCACCCATCGCTGCGGACAGCAAAGGGTTCAGGTAGTAGCCCAGACTCGTTTCTATTATTCGTGATTGATTGACAGCCCAGATGTAAACACCCCAGTTGACAGTTATGAACAAGCTGGCAATGAGAACTGAAGCAAGTGTTTTGGGCGTCCGGAACAGTTTTATCAGTTCTTTTTTACGCCCCAGCACGAAACACAAAGCCAGGGTAAGGAAAAATGACCAGACTATGCGGTGGGCCAGAATCTGGGTGGCAGGAACCATACCCAGGCTTTTCCAGTACAGAGGGAAGAGGCCCCATACGCCATAGGCTGCCAAGCCGTAAACAAGTCCTAACGCATCTTCACTTACCGGCTTACGGTTACCCTGAGTCATGGATCCTCCTGTAATCGGCCCTCAGGTACTGCCTGAACAGATCCGCCCAGAAAAAAGGACCGCCACCGGCGGTCCATACAATCTGCATGATCGTCTGGCGATACGGACGCTTTCGTCCGTATGCGTCAGGATTTCTTGTTGGCTATGGTAGCCTTGCAGGTCTTGCAGATCTTGGTCTTGGCGCCTTCAATTTCCTGCTCGTACAGCAGTTTTACGCCAGATCGCTTACAAACGGGGCATTCGCCGCGGCCGCCGGCCGCGAGTTCGGCGATACCCTTACCACGATGGGCTTTGGACATATCGGTTCCTCCTGCCTGTTCGCGGGAACGGAACCTTCAGGTATCCGTACCCGCTTCGGCCTTATTCGGCTTGAGCTTCCGCCTTGGCCTTCTTGGCCGCGGGCTTCTTCGCTTCGGGCTTTGCAGCCTCTTTGGTCTTGCTTGCTGTCTTCTTGCTTTCGGGCTTGGCAGCCTTCTCGGCTTTCTTCTTGCCAGCATCCTTGGTGTCTTCAAGCTTGTGGTCTACAAGTTCAATTACAACCATGTTGGCCGCATCCTGTGCCCTGAAGCCAATTTTCAGGATACGGGTATAGCCGCCATTTCGTTCCTTCATCCTCGGGCCGATATCGGTGAAGAGTTTTGCCAGGATACCCTGGTCCTTGATCTTCTCACCGACAACGCGACGGTTGTGTACGCTGTCTTCCTTGGCTCGGGTTATCATCTTCTCTGCGACACGCCTGAGTTCCAGGGCCTTGGCCTTGGTAGTAACAATGCGTTCGTGCTTGAAGAGGACTGTGGCCATGTTCCGGAGAAGGGCCCTGCGGTGGGACGCGTTCCGGTTAAGCTTGTTGAAACCCTTCTTATGATTCATGAGTCTCTTCCTTCTGCTTCTCCAGCTTCAGGTGGTTCCTGAGCTCGGCGTAATCTGTCATACCAAGGCCCAGGTTCCATTCCTTGAGGCGGTCCTTGATCTCCTGCAATGATTTCTTGCCGAAGTTCCTGGTCTTGGCTATGTCGTCCTCGGTCTTCCTGGTAAGGTCGCCGATGGTCTTTATATTGGCGTTCTTGAGACAGTTCGAAGAGCGGACGGAAAGTTCAAGCTCTTCCACTGGTGTGGCCAGAACCTGGCGGATCCGTTCGTCGAGTTCATCCGTTTCCTCATCGGAAGCTGGATCGCCTTCATCGAAGTTCACGAAAATGGAAAAGTGATCTTTGGATATCTTGGCGGCTTCCGCCAGGGCATCCTCCGGTTTGATGGTGCCGTCTGTCCATATCTCAAGAACTAGTTTGTCATAGTCCGATCGCTGGCCTACACGGGTAGGCTCTACAGAATACCGGGCTTTTATCACCGGGGAGAAGATGGCATCCATGGGTATGGTACCCACAACATCAATGTACTTCTCGTTTACCTCACTCGGGACATAGCCGCGACCAAGATCCACCTGCACCTCGACGTCAAGCTTGACGCCGTCCATCATGCTGAAAAGATGGGTGCCAGGGTTCAGGATCTTTATCGCCTTGTCCTTCATGAAGTCAGAGCCTTTTATCTCTGCCGGCCCCTCGAACTCATACAGGAAGGTAGCCTGCTCCTCGTCACCTGGAAGCTGGACCCTGAGCTGCTTGAGACTGTTGAGGATCTCGATGGTATCCTCGGAAACACCGGGGATGGTTTCGAATTCCGACGAAACGATGTGCTGCGCACCATCTGCGTCGTGCCGGGTTATTCTGACCGCTGTCAATGCGTAGCCCTGGATCGAGGACAGGAGTATTCGGCGCAAGGTGTTGCCGATGGTAGTACCGTACCCGGGCTCGAAGGGATAGGCCAGGAATTTGCCGTAGTCCGTTGAGCTCTCGCTCTGTTCGTACGTTATGCCTTTCGGCCTTTTGAAACCCTTGAGCAGGTTCTTTCGCGCCATGTCTACTCCTTACTTCGAATAGAGCTCGACCACGAGCTGTTCGCGGATATCGGCCATGTCGACGATGTCCTGACGCTGGGGTATTATATTGAACTTGCCTTCCGCTTTTTCGGCGTCAAGGCTGAGCCAGGGCATGATTCCGCTTCTCTCGCGTTCGCCGAGAGATGCAAGAAGCACTTTGTTCGTCTTGTACGATGGATGCACGGTGATTACATCACCAGGTTTCACAATGAAGGAAGGAACATTCACCCTCTTGCCATTCACCAGAACATGGCCATGAAGTACGACCTGCCTGGCCTGTGAACGGCTGGTGGCAAAACGAAGTCTGAAGGCTACATTGTCAAGACGCCTCTCAAGCAGGGCAAACAGGTTTTCACCAGTCTTACCGGGCATCCGGAGTGCCTTGTCAAAAGTAAGCCTGAACTGCTTTTCCATAAGTCCATACGTCCGCTTCAGTTTCTGCTTCTCGCGCAACTGTACAGCGTATTCCGATTGCTTCTTCTGGCGAGTCTTGGGGTCCTTGCCTGGAGCCATACGCTTTCGGTTTACAGGACACTTATCACTCTTGCATTTGTCGCCCTTGAGGAACAGGCGTTTGTTTTCGGTGCGGCAAAGCCTGCACCGGGGACCGGTATAACGTGCCATTCTTTTCTCCCCCTACCTTACATGCGTCGCGCTTTGCGGGGGCGGCAGCCGTTGTGCGGAATGGGCGTAACGTCACTGATGCTCCGGATTTTGAGGCCGAGTGCGCCGATCTGGCGGATCGCCGACTCACGACCTACTCCGGGACCTTTGACGTACACGTGCACTTCGCGAAGGCCCACATTGAGCGCCTTCGATACTGCCTGCTCCGTGACAGACTGGGCCGCGAAGGGGGTGGATTTCTTCGCGCCGCGGAAACCGAGCCCGCCGGATGATCCCCATGAAATCGCATTACCATTAAGGTCGGTAACCGTGATGATGGTATTATTGAAGGTAGCCTGGATGAAGACCTTACCCTCGTAAACACTCTTCTTTTCTTTTCGCTTCTTGACTTGAGCCACGAACGTTCCCCCTTAGGCCTTTTTCTTGTTGGCCACGGTCTTCTTCTTGCCCTTGCGGGTGCGCGCATTGGTTCTGGTGCGCTGACCGCGTACCGGAAGGCCCCTGCGGTGCCTGAGACCGCGGTAGCAGCCTATGTCCATGAGGCGCTTGATATTGAGGGCTGTCTCCGACCGGAGGCGACCCTCGACCTTGTAATCATTCTCGATGAGCTTGCGCAGCTCGTTGATCTCTTCATTGGAGAGATCGTTGATGTTGCGTTCGGGGTTGATCTTGACCGTGTCGCAGATCTTGCGAGCGCTGGTCCGACCGATGCCGAAGATGTAGGTCAACGAAATCTCTACGTGCTTGTTGGGGAGATCGACTCCCGCTATACGTGCCATGGAATGCTACCCCCTCAACCCTGTTTCTGCTTATGTTTTGGGTTGTCGCAGATGATGCGAATGATACCATTGCGCTTGATCACCTTGCATTTATCACATATGCGTTTAACGCTCGTCCTGACTTTCATAGTCGCTTCCTCCAATGCATCCCGAAAGGGTTTTGTACCATGTCGGGGGCGCCCTCGTCTACCATCTTACAGATTCCGGGACTTTATATGGCCTTTTTTGGTCAGTCCGTCGTGGTGGTGCATCTTCAGCTGCGCCTCCACCTGGGACATGGTGTCCAAGTCTACACCGACAAGGATCAGCAAGGACGTTCCGCCCAAGAGATACGCCAGTTCGCTTGGAAAATTGAACATACGCTGGATCAGCGTCGGAGTCATGGCAATGGCTGCCAGATACAGGGATCCTGGCAATACGATCCTGTTGAGGATCTTTGTCAGATACTCTTCCATCTTCTCTGATCGTATGCCCGGTATCGATCCACCGTTCTCCCGGATATTCTTGCTGATTTCCTGTGGATTCAGCGATACCTGGGTATAGAAGTAGGCGAAAAAGATGATGAACAATACATAGAAGATGCTGTACCAGACGCCTTCAGGCCTCAGGAAATACGCAAAGTCGCGAAGCCACTTGCTTGTACCACCCATGCTCTGGGCTATCTGCAAGGGGAAGGTCAGCAAGCTGGATGCAAAGATCACCGGAATTACACCTGAGGGATTGATCTTGAAGGGGATGTAGGTGTTCTGGGCACCATACATCCTGCGACCGACCACACGTTTGGCATAGTTGACTGGAATCTTCCTCTGGCCCTGCTGTTCATAGATCACCAGCGCGACAACGGTAACGAAAAGCAGCATGACCACGATGGCAAACACCGGGTTGATTTCTCCGGAGGCTATCTTCTGTCCGAGCGCATACAACGCATTGGGCAAACGGGCCACGATACCTGCGAAGATAAGCAATGAAATGCCATTCCCTATGCCCCGCTTGGTTATCTGCTCACCTATCCATACCAGGAACATCGTACCGGTTGTAACGGTGGTGATGGCCATGAGGGTGTAGGCAGACTCACTGATCATGAGCACATCGGGATGGGTCCTGGCTATGGTCTTGGCAAACGCCACGAGGGCGAAAGACTGCACCACTGCGATGCCAACCGTCCCGAACCGTGTCCACAGTGCAATCTTCTTGCGTCCGCCTTCTTCCTCTGCAACCTTCTTCATGCTGGGGAAAACAACGAGCAGGAGCTGCATGATGATCTGCGTCGATATATAAGGCATGACGCCGAGCATGAACAGCGAGAAGTTCTTGAAGGCGCCGCCCGCAAAGAAATCCAGGTAGTCTGTTATACCACCCTGGGTGCTCACCGACGCAAAATACGCTTTAAGGGCGCTGGCGTTGATGCCCGGAATCGGCACGAAAGCACCGATCCGGAACACTACGAGCCAGGTAATCGTGTAGACGATTCTCTGCCGCAATTCCTTGATGCGAAAAATGTCTACTAACGCGTTGCCAGCCATTGGTCGCTTCCTTCTTTCTTGATGGTCTGCCCGGTCAGAGGGTTTCTACTTTGCCGCCCAAGGCCTCTATCTTGGCC